>JAQBQF010000172.1 GCA_028287115.1 Myxococcales bacterium | reverse complement strand
TGCAGCGCGACCCGGCGAAGCGGTGGCCTTCGATGACCGCGCTCGTCGCGGAGCTCCAGCCCGATCCCCGGAAACGGACCGTATGGCCGCTCGTGATGTCGGCAGGCCTTACCGCCGCCGCGCTCGGTGGCGCCGCGGTGTGGATCCTCACGCATGCCTCGGACTCTCAGAGCTGTGAAGTCGAGGCTAGCGCGCGCGTTCGTGCCGCGTGGTCGCCGGATGCGTGGACCACGGTGCGCGAGCACTTCGCGAAGGCCGGGCGCACGTACGGGGACGCCGCCGCTCGACAAGTCAGCTCGGCACTCGACGCATACGCGGCACATTGGGTGCGGCTGTCGAGCGATGTCTGCACGGCGGAGCGCGCGCAACCGGGGTCGCAGCTCGCGTCGCTGCGTCGCGCTTGTCTCGATGCACGGCTCGATGCCTTGCGAGGCCTCGCCGGCTTGCTCACGACCGAGGACAAGCCGCCGTTTGTCGACCATGCACAGGAGATGGTCGGCGGCCTTCCGGATCTCGGTGATTGCTCCGATGCGAAGGCGCTCCTGGCCTCTCCGGAGATGCCACCGCGCGACAAGGTCGCGGTGATCGCGAAGCTCGAAGTCGATCTCGGAACTGCAATCGCGTGGAGCCGCGCCGGTGAGTACGCGCGTGCCAGCACGGATCTCGATGCGATCGCGAGGGCGGCCGATGCCCTCGGATGGACACCGCTCCGCGTACGCGCGCACCTCGCGCTGGGCGAGAACGAAACGGGACAGCTCGTGTCGGCGCGTGACGAGCTGCTACTGGCGGGCGAGCTCGCGACGGGCAGCCACCTCGATCACGATGCGGCGCGCGCGTGGCGGTTCGCCGCGACCGACGCCGGTTACAACAAGCAGACGGACGCGGTCGCGGTGCTCGTTCCACTCGCGCGCTCGGCAGCCCACCGTACCGGTGATCGCACGCTCGAGATCGATGCAGAGATCGCGACCGGCCGCGCGTGGCTCCGGCTTCGCAACTACAAGGACGGCCTTGCGACCTGCCAGGCCGCGCTCGCTAGCGCACGAGGTCTCGATCGCGGCGAGCAGATCGACAGCGCGAGCGACTGCATGATCGAAGCGCTCGCGCCGCTCGGTGCGTTCAAGGAGCTCGAACCACTCCTCGCAACGCGGATCGAGAGCAAGACGCATGCGCTCGGTGCGGATCATCCCAAGGTCGCCGACTTGCTCGCGGTTCGCGCGCAGATGGAGATGCTGCACGGGCAGCTCGATCTCGCGACCAAGGACGGGGCCGCGAGCCTCGAGATTCGGCGCCGGGTCTATCCGCCGCATCACGTGAAGATCGCGGAGAGCCTCAAGGTCGAGGGTCAACTCGCGGCGGCACGAGGGCAGCTGAAACAGGCCAAGAAGCTGTACGAAGACGCGCTCGCGATCGCGAATCAGGTCCAGCCTGAGCCATTGACGTTACTCGCGGCGCTGCATCAGGCGCTCGCGCTGATCTCGCAAGCATCGCAAGACAACGCGAGTGCGCTGCAGCACTACGAGGACGGCATCTCCGTGATGCGCAAGCTATCCGGCAATAGCTCGCTCGAGCTCGCGATGTTGCTCCTCAACTACGGTCAGCTGAAGGCGGCTTCGGATTTTGCGGCCGGGCTCGCGATCATCGACGAGGCACACACGATCCTCGACAAGCTGCACGATCCGCGAGCCGCGATCGCATCGGGCGCGATGGCGGCGATGGAGGTCGATGCCAAGAAATGGCCTGAGGCCCGCACGCACGCCGAGGAGGCGCTCGCACATCCGGAGGTCTACAGCCCGGACAATATCGCCGAGCTGACGTGGGATCTCGCGCGTGCGATCGTCGAGACCAAGGGAGACGCCAAACATGCGCGCGAGCTCGCACTGTCTGCGCGCGCGATGTACCAAAAGCTCGGTCCGCCGGGCGTCGAGCCGATCAAGAAGATCGACGCGTGGTTACGTCGCTAGCGTGTACTCGAGGACCGGTGCGACACGAAGCTCACCGCCACTTTCATTCAGCGCTGCTTACGATGGTCGATCGCCGGTCTCGCGACATCCGAGTCGTGCACGTGCCGAAGGTCAAGACGGACGTCGTTGCCGAAGCCACCGCCATCGCTCTCAAGGGTTTGACGAGCAAGACCCTCACCAACGATAACGGGTCGAATTTCAACGTGACGAGTCTCTGCAGCGTAACCGTACGGAGATCGATCCTGTCGCTGGGATCGGGCTTGAGCGATCGTCCGCCTCGGCATGGCACATCGAGGTCAGTGGTCTGAGCACGAAGCGCGTGGCGTCCTGAGCGCATGGCGCAAGAGCGGTCGGTCGCTCGAGCGATTCGCGAAGGAGCGCGGCCTGGTGCCGCAGCGCATTCGCTGGTGGAAGGCCAAGCTCGAGGGCAAGACAACCGCGCTGGTCCGCTCGGAGTCGTCGCTCGCGTTGCTGCCGGTACAAGTCACGGAGTCAGCCCAGCCGAAGCGCGGAGAGCCCGTCGCCGTGTATCTGCGGAGCGGACACATCGTGAAGGTCGGCCGCGGCTTCGACGAGGAAGCATTTGCCCGGGTCGTCGCTGTCCTCGAGGGCAGCTGACGTGTTGGGACTTCCACCAAGTGTGCGCATCTACTTTGCGACGAACCTCGTCGACATGCGTAACGGCGTCGACGGGCTGCGCACGATCGTTGAGCAGGTGCTCAAGCGGAACCCGAACGAAGGCCACCTGTTCGTCTTCGTCGGCAAGCGCCGCGACATGCTCAAGGTCCTGTTCTGGGACAAGAACGGCTACGTCGTCTACTTCAAGCGACTCGAGCGCGGTCGGTTTCAGCTGCCGGCTGTCGACGAGAAGCGTGTGAAGGTCCAGATGGAGGCAGCTCAGCTCGCGATGCTGCTCGACGGCATCGACCTGAACGCGACGAGACTCGCGCGCTGGAACCCGCCGGAGGGGATCGACACGGATCGCTGATCGTGATCCAACAGGGAGGTGGTAGTGCCTCCCGTCGATCATGATTGCTCGCTGCGCGACATCGTCGTCGCGATGAGCAACAAGATCGCCAAGCTCGAGCACGAGCTCGGGCAGCTCAAGAAGGCGCACATCGGGCCCAAGAGCGAGCGCAGCAAGATGCCTCGCGTGCCGACGAAACCGCCGACGCCCGAGGAGCGCCTAGCCAAGCGCCGTGCTCAGGCCGCCGACCGTGCGCAAACAGAAACTGTGCGCACCGAACACAAAGTCCCGGTCGAGGAGCGCACGTGCCCGAGCTGCGGCAACGACAAGCTCAAGCCCATCGGCAAGGGCCGGACGACGACCGTCTACGAATTCGTACCGGCGCGCTTCGTCCGTCACGAGCACCTACAGGAGGTGCTGCGCTGCCGGTGTGGCGACTATGTCGTCACTGCGCCGGGCGCGCCCAAGGTGATCGAGAAGGGGCGCTATGGCGCGAGCCTGCTCGCGCACCTGGCGGTCGCAAAGTGTGCGGACCACCTGCCGCTCTACCGTCTCGAGAAAGACTTCGCTCGTCGTGGCTTCCCGCTCGCTCGCTCGACGATGAACGACCTCTTGCACCGAACGAGCGAGCTGACCCAGCCCCTGTGGCAACGACTCCTCGACCAGATTCGCACTCGGCCGATCGTCGGCGCGGACGAGACGCGCCTCCTGATGCAGAACGACGGCACCGGTAAGCCGAAGAACGGCTTCGTCTGGACCTTCGTCGCTGCCGACGAGCACGGCGATCAGGACGTCGCCTACGTCTTCGCGGGCGGTCGCAGCGGCGAGACGCCGAAGCGGCTCCTCGGCGGCACCAAGGGCACGCTGATCGTCGACGGATACAGTGGCTACAACGTCGTCGCCGAGGTCTCGCGCCGTAAACGAGCTGCCTGCCACGCGCACCTGCGCCGCTACTTTCACGAGGCGCTGCCGACGGCGCCGGTCGCGCAGGAGGCTATCGAACTGATCCTCGGTCTCTATCGCGTCGAGCACGAAGCGAAGACGCAGGACATCATCGGCACGAAGAAGCATCTGCGGATTCGCCGCCAGCGAGCCGGGCCGATTCGCGACGAGCTGCACGCGTGGCTGCTCCAGCAGAAGCCAAAGCATCCTCCGAAGAGCCCGATCTCGACGGCGATCCGGTACGGACTGAACCAGTGGCCCGAGCTCGGGCGCTTTCTCGACGACGCACGCGTGCCACTCGACAACAATGCGTCCGAGCGGTCGCTGCGACGGGTCGCGCTCGGTCGCAAGAACTACCTCTTCGTCGGGGACGTCGAGGCGGGCGCGAGCATCGCTGGGCTCTACACGCTCGTGGCGACCTGCGAGACGCGCGGCATCAACCCGTTTGCCTATCTCGCCGATGTCATCCCACGCGTGCAGGATCATCCGAAGCGCAGGCTAGACGAGCTGCTGCCTGGTCCGTGGGGGCGCGCGCAGCCGAGCGTGTAGATCCCGCATCGAACGGTAACTGGTGCTACACGACAGGTCCCGGCGTCGGGTTGGGCACGCGGTACTTCATCACGGATTGACTCCGTATCCTCAGCATGCGATGCGCTGGAGATGGCAGAGAAGCAGCCGACGTTGCGATGGAAAGTGCGGGTCGGGTTCGGCGGCGGTCACCACGCGTATGGCGGCAAGCTGAGCGTGCACCCGTTCGGCGTGGTCGCATCCGGTGGCTCGCGCGAAGACCAGATGGCTGTCGTCAATCCCGCCCGCGGCGAGATCCGACTCGCGCACCAGGCGGAGTGCATCGGCGTGGTCGGCTCGACGGTCGCCGTCTCGACCACCAAATGTGAAATGGCCCTCAAAGGTCGCGTGACCCTCTACGACACCACGACCGGCGCGCAGCAGGTGCTCGCGTTACCGGCCGGCGAGACAGCCGCGTTCATCGATGAGCGATCGATGTTCGTCCGCGCTAAGAGCGGCGACGGCCACACGTTCTGCGAACGAAGGTTCGACCTGCTGCACGGCGTCGGTGACGTCGTGCGCGCTTTTCCGAGCGACGGTTGGGCGGATGGAGCGAGCGGCACGTTCGTGTACGCGAAGAAGAAAGTGTACGATCGAGAGACCGGCGAGCAGCTCGGACAGGGCGGCTTTAACATCGCCCTTGCCGATCCCGACTGGTTCGCGTGCGAGACCGATCGGCTCGAGCTTCACCGGCGCGAAGGACTTCAATGGACGGTCGCCCATGCCCAGCTAATCCGCTGGGATCCACGCTTCGTCATCGTGACACTTTCGCCCGCAGCCGATTCGTCGAAGCGCGAGGGCTCGTCGCTGGCGATCCTCGATCGCGCGACCGGCTGCACGCTGCACTCGATCGAGGCCGGGCGCGAAGAATCGCGGGAAGGGTGGGGCAAGGCGATCGTCTGCGATGGCTACCTCGTCGCGAACGACAAGCGAGACCCGCGCGATCGCTCGATCACGCGAGCGTTCGCATTCGATGGCACGGAGCTGTGGAAGCTACATCTCGATGAGAATGTGTGGGTCGCCGACTTCGCGGCTGCCGCGGGCCGGCTCTATGTGCTCAGCGCCACCGGCTATCTGTACGCGTTCGATCGCTAGAGGATGTAGCCCGGCACCCGACCTGTTCGGCCGAGCGCGAGCTTGGCGATTCGCGCGGCTACATCGCTGCTCGGACGGTTACGCTGCAGCAGAAGATTGGCATTCCAGTTTACTACTGCAATCCACACTCTCCGTGGGAGCGCGGGTCTGTCGAGAACGCCAACGGGCTCGCTCGCCAGTACTTCCCCAAGAGCTTCGACTTCGACACCTTGCCCGAATAGGGGCCCGCTGCCGTCGAGAACACGCTCAATTTCAGGTTCGCTGAGCCGGGGCAGCTCACAAAACACAAGCGCTGAACCACGAGCCGTCGCTCCGTTCCCAGATCAAACTTTGTTGAGAAGATCGACGCCTGCTACGTTGCTAACGTCTGCTCGAATCGTCGTGTCGCGCCCGTCTCGGACGGAAGAATGAAATTCGAGACCGAATAACGAGTGCGTAGTACCGACGTGCAGCAATTTGCACCATGAAACCCCTCGATTTAGGGGCGTTCTCAAACCCGTTTCTGAATGGTCGACGAGGATTTACCCGCGTTGACTTGCCAGTCGCGGGTTGTTAGTTTGCGGAATGCGGTGGCGGGGCATTGGCGCGAGGATGTCGGTCCTCGTTTTTTGCGTGGCCGCGTGCTCCGCGCCTACGCGACTTGGTCTTGACGCTTCGGGCAACAGCGACGCGCCGGATGCGCCTTTGTGTGGCAACGGAGTGATCGACGCTCAAGGACAGGTTCGAGGTGGAGTGTGGGTCCCCGAGCAGTGCGATGACGGGCCGCTGAACGGCACGCCACAAGACCCAAACAGGTGCACGAAACAGTGCTTGCGCGGGGATCACGCGAATGGGCTCGAGCCGATTCAGCACGTCCCATTCGCCGTGGCGTTCCCGATGAAGAAGATCGTTGAGCTCGAGATCAACACGACGTGTCCAAGCCTCGCATTTACTGGTTTCGACGACACCGGGGCCCACGTAGCGCTCGGCCCTCCTAACGCCGGTGGTTTCTCTCTGGTCGTTCAGCCGCAGATCGTCACGATGAAGGTGCACTCGGCTCCAAGCGGGCTCGGTCGGTTGTGGCGACCGAATGGCGATTTTTCATCACCGCTCTGGGTCGAGCGCGCGGTGCCTGGCGTGGGTGGACCTTGGCTCTTCTTCGCGACCTTTTCCGCAGATTTTACGCCTACGATCCACGAGCTTCCGTATCCCTTTCCCGATGGGGAAGGGGGCGAGATCATCGTCGAAGATGGCCAGATGCCGCTACTGGTGGATCAGAGCACGACCACACACGAGCTGCTTGTGGCCGCCATCGTGTCGCGGTCCGATACCGACATCGCGATCTTTCCGGCTCGATTCCCTGCGGCGGGGAACCGACGGGGTGTCATCGTCGGCTCGCCTGGCTGGGCGACGGTGCAACTCGACGGCACCCCCAGTCTTCTCTACGTCCAGTTCTTCGACGATACGTTGGGATTTCAGACAATCGCCGTTCAACTCCCCACACCGGGAGATGTGTTTGCGACCACCGGCGACTACCGGATGTTCGAGCACGCACGCGGCAGCTGGCCTTTTCGAGTTGCTGCCGCGTCATTCTGGAATAAGCGCGCCTTCCTGAGCTTCGAGGGCCGCGCTCACGGCCCGTATCCTCCAGAGAGTCATCCCACTGCCGTGATGTCCGACACTGGCGATATATACACGTGGCAATTTGATGCTTCTCCCGGGGAGACGCTGACGCGATATGCCCATGTGGCTCCGGGTAGCATCATGACGCTGCCGGTCGATAGCAATATGGGAAGCGATCCACTGGCCCTCTGGGTCCTTCAGCCAGATGGTACCCAAATCGCCTTGATCGACGGCGACAGCGATCCTTCCAGCGTTCAGTCACAAGCATTGATGCCTCTAGCTGCACCAGGAACTGCACCTTGGCAGGTTGCCACGACTGCTCTCCCCTTAACATCGCAATTCTCCGATGTATTCGCGGCGCCGCCTTTTGTTACTGACTCGAATATTAACTGGTTCTTGGAGTGGTGAAAGGGAGTATGCGTTTAGGATATTACTTCATCTGGCTGAGCGTCGGTGCGCTCGTAGCTAGTGCGTTCGTTGTGTCAAACGGTCGGCCTATCGCCGTTACCGACCAAACGATTTGAAGGCCCAGGGTATTACCCTGCCTGACGGGTTCTGAATTATGAATCGGCTGACAGCCTCCACTATCCAACAAGAGCTGGGTGCGGCGGCCGCGTTTCTTGCGGAAGGTCTTGTGTTCTCCGCCGCTGCTCGCCTGGGAGCGCTTTGGGCGGCGCGTGCAAGTGCCAAGGATAACCCGCTTGGCACTCTGAGAGACGCCGTAAGCCGCCAGCTTCAGGGTATCGCATCGAAAGATGTCGAACGGGAGCTATCTACACAGACCGATCGACTGACGAGAATATTGTCGTTCGGAAGCAAGTACGAATATGAGGAACTGGTTTTGATTCTGACGATTCGACTCGAGATCGCTTTCGTTGTCCTTTGCTTTAAGAGCTTCCTCAACATGGAACTCGATGTTCGACTGGATTGTGACGAGAAGATGCTTGACACATTCAAGAGCTCGCAAAATCTACGAGATTACTATTCGGCGCTCGATGCAATTCGAAAAAATTGGCGGAAACAAATCCCCTTTGAACTCTTCGGAATCGGAATTCCAGACCTACTCGCGAGACAGCTGGACGACCCATCGTATTCGCCGGCTCGATGAGATCTAACTCATCACTGGCTGCCCCGATGCGCTCGGATTGGATGAGGTCACGAACCGGCACTGCAGAGAGACTGCCTCGTCACATGGCCAGGCCGCCGTCGACGTCGATCGTGCGGCCGTTGAAGTAGTCGCACTCGAGGACGAACTTGACGGCGACCCAGATGTCTTCGGGCAGGCCGATGCGGCCGACCGGAATGTTCGCGACGAGTGCATCGCGCGCCTTCTGGTTCATGCCTTGGGTCATCGGCGTCTCGATCATGCCGGGCGCGACCGCGCCGACGCGAATCCCAAACGAAGCGAACTCGCGCGACCACGTCACGGTGTTGGCGGCGAGCGCGGCCTTCGCGGAGACGTAGTTCGACTGGCCGCGGTTGCCGTGGCGCGCGATCGACGACATGTTGACGACCACGCCGGGCTTCTGCTCGGTCTCGACCATCTTGGCGACCGTGTCGCGCACCATGAACGTCGCGCCGGTCAGGTTGACGCCGAGTACCGCGTCCCACTGCTCCTTCGAGAGCTTCGTGATCGCGCCTGTGGTGCGATCTTTCTTCACCAGCAGGCCGTCGCGCAGGATGCCCGCGTTGTTGATGAGGCCGTTGAGGCCGCCCATCGCGCCGTGTGCCCACTCGACGAAGGCGCCGACGTCGGTCTCGCTCGAGACGTCGAGCTTGCGCGTATGCACCTTGCCGGGCAAGCCGCGCGTCGATTCGACGAGCGCCGCGAGACCGTCTTCCTTGACGTCACCGGCGGCGACTTGCGCGCCTGCTTCCGCGAGCCGGCGAGCGAAGTGCGCACCCATGCCCTGGGCGCCACCGGTCACGATGATCTTCAACTGCGATAGCTGCATGGTGGCGTTCTTACCACCACGCAGCCGCTACTGACAGACGTTGGTCGTGCAGGTCGCAGACTCGCAGTCCGCGTTCTGCCGACACGTCTCGGTGCTTGCGCAATCGCCGCCCAAGCCGCCGGTCATGCCAGCGTGACTGAAGTTCGTATCCGCAACGGTGTCGCTGATCAGCGCGTCACCCAAGATCGAGAAGTGATCGTTCGACAGGTTCACGATCGGGTTCGTCGGACCGTTCGAGGCGGTGATGTCGAGGATGGCGGCCACGTTGCCGCCGCCCGATGCTGCGAGCCCCGTCACCTGGAGGGTCGCCGTGAACGTGGTCGTCGTCGGGGCGGTCACCACGGTTCGCTTGCCGTTGTAACCATTCACGCCGACGCCCGCGACGACCACGACCGCGCCCGCCGTGAGGCCGTGCGCGACCGTCGTCGTGTATGTGGCAGTCGTGCCGGCTTCGATGGCGCCGGTGGGTGAGGAGGCGAGTGTCGCGATCACGGGGTTGTTGATCGCCGCGACCGTCAGGTTGCGAACGTTCGTCGAGCTGTCCGTGCCAGCGAGCGCGATGCGTACGTTACCGGCCGTGGCCGTGCCGGCGCCGGAGGTGTATTCGAAGGTGACCTGTGGATTGAAGCCATCGTCGAGCGTGAACGTATCGCCGCTGGTCCGCAGCGCGCTGATCTTGAGCACGGCCAAGGTTCCCGTGGCCTTCGCCGATCCGAACGTCTGACAGTCCGCGCTGCACGTACCGCAGGTCAAGTTGCCGTCGTCGCAGGCCTCGTTCGCTGCCTGCTTGATGCCATCGCCGCAGAATGCGGTCGCGCCGGCGACGCTGTGACAACTCGAGTTGCAGACCGTGCAGGACATCAGGCCGTACGTGCAGGTCTCGGTGATGGAGTTGCCATCGTCGCAGGTCTCACCCGCGGTCGTGTTCGTGTAGCTGTCACCGCACCCGGAGGTCTTGCACGTCGCGCCGTTGCAGGTCGCCGTGTCGACGCCACTGCTCGAGTCGCATTGTTCGCCGGCGGCAGTGTTCTTGTAGTTATCGCCGCACGCGGACGTCTTGCAGGTCGTCCCGTTGCAGGTCGGCGTGTTGGCGCCACTGCTCGAATCGCACTGCTCGCCCGCTGCCGAGTTGAGGAAGTTGTCGCCGCAGACGGAGGTCTTGCAAGTCGAGCCGTTACACGTGTTCGTGTTGGCGCCGCTGCTCGCGTCGCATTGCTCGCCGGCCAAGGTGTTCAGATAGTTATCCCCACACGCCGAGATCTTGCAGGTCGTGCCGTTGCACGTGGCGGTGTTGGCGCCGCTCGTCGAATCACATTGCTCGCCGGCGACCGAGTTGAGGTAATTGTCACCGCACGTCGAGGTTTTGCAGGTCGCGCCGTTACACGTGCTCGTGTTGGCGCCGCTGCTCGCGTCGCATTGCTCGCCTGCGACGCTGTTCAGATAGTTATCGCCGCACGCCGACGTCTTGCAGGTCGTGCCGTTGCAGGTGGCCGTGTTGACACCGCTGCTCGCGTCGCATTGCTCCCCGGCGGCGGTGTTCAGGAAGTTATCGCCGCACGCCGAGGTCTTGCAGGTCGAGCCATTGCACGTCGCCGTGTTGGCACCACTGCTCGAGTCGCATTGCTCGCCCGCGGCGGCATTGAGGTAGTTGTCGCCGCACATCGCGGTCTTGCACGTCGTGCCGTTGCACGTCGGCGTGTTCGCGCCGCTGCTCGCATCGCATTGCTCGCCCGCGGTCGTGTTCAGGTAGTTGTCGCCGCATGCCGCGGTCTTGCACGTCGTGCCGTTACAGGTCGCGGTGTTCGCGCCGCTGCTCGAGTCGCACTGCTCGCCTGCGACGGTGTTGAGGAAGTTGTCGCCGCACGCCGACGTCTTGCATGTCGGTCCGTTGCAGGTTGCCGTGTTGGCGCCGCTACTGGAATCGCACTGCTCGCCCGCGACGGTGTTGAGCACGTTGTCGCCGCACGCCGAGGTCTTGCACGTGGTGCCGTTGCACGTCGCCGTGTTCGCGCCGCTGCTCGCGTCGCATTGCTCGCCCGCGGCGGTGTTGAGGAAGTTGTCGCCGCACGCCGAGGTCTTGCACGTCGAGCCGTTGCAGGTCGGTGTATTGGCGCCGCTGCTCGAATCGCATTGTTCGCCCGCGGCCATGTTGAGGAAGTTGTCGCCGCACATCGAGGTCTTGCACGTCGAGCCGTTGCAGGTCGGTGTATTGGCGCCGCTGCTCGCGTCGCATTGCTCGCCGGCAACCGTGTTGAGGTAGTTATCGCCGCACGTCGAGGTCTTGCACGTCGTGCCGTTACACGACGCGGTGTTCGCGCCGCTACTCGCGTCGCATTGCTCGCCCGCGGCGGCGTTGAGATAGTTGTCGCCGCACACCGACATCTTGCAGGTCGTTCCGTTGCACGTCGTCGTATTCGCGCCGCTACTGGAATCGCACTGCTCGCCGGCGGCGGGATTCAGGTAATTGTCGCCGCACGCGGAGATCTTGCAAGTCGTGCCGTTGCAGGTCGCGGTGTTCGCGCCACTGCTCGCATCGCATTGCTCGCCTGCCGCCGTGTTGACGACGTTATCGCCGCACGTCGAGGTCTTGCAGGTCGCGCCGTTACACGTCGCCGTGTTCGCGCCGCTGCTCGCATCGCACTGCTCGCCCGCGGCGGTATTCAAGTAGTTGTCGCCACACGCCGACGCCTTGCAGCTCGTGCCGTTGCAGGTCGCGGTATCGCTGCCGTTCGAATCGCACTCCTCGCCGGCGGTCTGGTTGACCTTGCCGTCGCCGCACGTCTGCAACGTGCAATCGAGGTTGCAGCCCGCCGTCTCGTGGGGCATTGCGACTCGCGAACCCATCGCCGCCTGAGGCGCCGGATCGCAAGCTTCGAGCAGCGCCATGGAGCCGTGGGTGTTCTGGAAACCATCGCCGCAGCGATTGATCACGCAGTCGTTGCGACAGTCATTGTTATTGTCGGTATCGCCGTCGTCGCATTCTTCGCCCGGATCGAGGAGGTGGTTACCGCAGCCGACCAGCGACTGACAGTTCGAGCTGCACGCGTCGCCGTTGCTGGTGTTGCCGTCATCGCAGACTTCGCCGACGTCGAGGATGCCGTTGCCGCAGACCTCGGTCGATTTGCAATCACCCGAGCAGCCATCGCCGCTGGTGTTGTTGCCGTCGTCGCACGCTTCGAGCGGGTGCGCGGGATCGGCGCCGATGTCATGGATGCCGTTGCCGCAGCTCTCGTTCGACTTGCAGTCCGCCGCGCAGCGATCGCCGCTGACCTTGTTCCCGTCGTCGCAGACCTCGCCCGGGTCGAGGACGTTGTTGCCGCACACCTCGGTGAGGCAGACCGGCGAGCAGCCGTCTCCTGACTCGATGTTGCCGTCATCGCACTGCTCGCCCTCGTCGATGAGGCCGTTGCCGCAGTTGTTGACGATGCAGACCTTCTGGGCGGCCGCACATTGGGTTCCGCCCGGACAGATGATCCCGCTCGCGCACTCGGTCGCCGTGCTCTGAGAGCACGCGGCGACGAACAGCGCAAAGGTGGTGAGGACGATCGAGGTAATCGAACGAGACATGAAGTTAATCTCCGCGGTCTAGAAGTGGCCCTGGATCGATGCACCGGCCATGGTCGGTGAAACGATCGGGGCGAAGGTGAGATGCTCGTCCTGCAGATCCTCGGCGCGAATTTGATACGCCTCGGGGCGGTTGAGATACGCGAGGAGCGCACCCGTCACGATCGTTGCGCCGGCGATTCCGTACCCGACAAACGCCAGCGTGCGTTTGGTGTCCGCGCCGCTGCGAATGCTCGTGAGATCCGAGGTGGCTCCGCAGCCCGACATGCCGACGCCCGAGCCCGTCGAGCAGGCCGCGACCTTTTGATCGTAAGAGGCGTAGTCGTTCGTCGCCGAGAGCGCGACGATGCCGCTGATCGCGCCGATCAACGCGCCGCTGCCGATCACGACGTAGGGCACCCAGGTCTTCTGCCACTTGCGGTGATAGCGGGTCAGCTCCCGCGCGGTGTAGAGCTTGAGCTCGATCCGGAACGGCGGGCCGGGTGAGATATAGGGCGCGTCGATCCGGGTGGGATGACCTTCGAGCTCGGCGACGAACGTGTGCTTGCCGGCGCGGACCTTACCCTTGTACGTCCCGGGCGCGGTGAACACGAGCTGGCTGTCGACCATCACCTTCGCGCCGGTCTTGTTGCAGGTCACCTCGACCTCGGCGATCTGATTCTTGAGCAACAACAAATAACCCTTCGCGTTGTCGAACTTGTCCTTCGACTGCAGAGGGGCTTCGCCGAACCGGACCGACGCGTCGAAGTCCTCGGAGGCTTGGATCGGTTGATCGAGGTTCATTTCGGCGAGGGCGAGGTTGTAGTGAATCGCCGGGTGGTCCCAGTGCTTGAGCGCGTCGCGATATTTTTCAGCGGCCTTCGCGAACAGACCGTCGTTGAGCTGGAGGTTGCCATCGTGGAACGTCTGCAGCGCAGACTTCTGCTCGTTCGGCGCGACGCCGGCGGCCCACGGCCTCGTGTCGCCACCCTTCGAGAGCGTCTCGTTGGTTCCGGCTTTCTCGGCGGGGGTCGTCGTACCGGAACCCGAGCCCGAGCCCGAGCCCGAGCCCCGTGTGGGCGGAGCCGGCTGCGCATGGACGGTTCCGATCACGAGTGCTGCACACACACCTGCGGATAGAGATCGAGCGATCACGTTCTTCATAAGCTCTCCCCAGTAGTCGCTACTTGAGCTCGTCGACGATCGGGCTTCCGATCTGCTTCTGCAGTCGGTCCGCGCGATCCTTTTCTTGCCTGAGCAACAGCTCGACCGATTTCTTCTGCTCGAGGACCTCGTCCTTGGCCGCCTCTGCTTCGCCTTGGGCCTTCTCGGCCCTCGTCTCGTTCGCCTTCGCGCGGTTGAGAGCAGCGAGCAGCTGCACGTTCTTGATCTTCAGATCCTCTTGCGATTCTCCGAGCTGGGTGTCGACGACCTGCTTTTCCTCGACGACGACCTGCTTCTCTTTCTCGGCACGCGCCTTCTCGGCTTCTGCCGCTTGGCGCTCGGTTTCTTTCTTGAGCACGAGCTCGAGGCTCTCTTTGAGCTCGGCCGCGCTCTTCTCCGCCAGCACGGTCTTCTCGACCGCGATGTGCGCTTGCTGGCGCGCCTCGGTGCGCGACTTCTGGATCACGACGAGCGCGATCATCGTGCCGATCACGAGGATCGACAGTCCGACGAAGCCACCGATCACGGCGACCCGGCGACGGCGCAGCGCTGCGGTCTCGAAGCTGATGACCTCGTCGAGGAACGACCGCTCGACATCGGAGAGCGGACCCTTGTACCGCTTGCGGAACTTCTTCGCTTCGTCCGCGGTCTCGCCGCGCCACAGGAGGCCGTCATCGCGGCCCTTCGCTTGCCACTGCCTGGCTGCTGTACGGAGCTGATCGACGAGCGCCGCGTCATCCTGGTTCTCGTCGAGCCAGCGCCGCAACGACGGCCAGCTCTGGATTAGCGACTCGTGCACGATCTCGACGGTCGAGCCTTTACCACCTTCGAGCGTCTGGACGACGAGCAACCGAGCATCGACCATCTGATCGACGAGGCGTTGGACTTCGCCGACCTCGCGCGACAGCTCGCGCAGCTCGATCATCGGGACGATCGCTCGCGTGCGCTCCGGCGTGACGAGCCGGAGCAAGATCGCGCGGATCAGGCCCTGCTTCGTCGGCGCGATATCTTGAATCACCCGATCGGCGTGGCTCGCGAGCGCACCGGCGACACCGCCCATCGCGGCATAGCTCTGATGCGTGAGGATCTTGCGAGCCTTGTCGCGATTTTCCCACAGCTTCGATGCGGCGAACTGCAGCAATGGCAACGCGCCGGGCGTGGTCTCGAGGTGATCGAGCATGTCCTCGACGGTCGCGGCGAGCTCGAACGAGAAGCCTGCGAGATCCGCCGGCTGCAAGATCGCGTCGCGCAGACCCTCGCGGCCCGGTGGCCCAAGGAAAAACAGACCTTGCGTGATCTCGGAGACGAACCGTTCGTCCTCGGCGATCCGGTCGAGGAAGTCCGAGCGAATCGACAGCACGACGCGCAGCGGGCTCGTCGCATCGTCGGCGACCGCCGTGAGACACGCGGTAAAGGCGGCGCGCTCTTCGGGATCTTGAACCTGCGTGTAGAGCTCTTCGAACTGATCGACGAACAGCATGATCCGCCGGTTGTCGCGGCGTGCGCGGCCGCGCAACAGGTGACCCAGGTGACCGGGCTCCTTGCGCAGCGTCTCGGTCAGCTTCTTCTGCTCGTCCATCTCGTCGGCGAGGTTCGCGGCGGTCTGGATCATCGGCGAGACGATCGAGGACAGCGCTTCCATCGGCTTGCGGCCGGGCCGAACGACGAGACACTCCCACGTCTCGCCCGAACGCTTGAGCGCCGGCACGACACCGGCGCGGACGAACGACGACTTGCCGACACCGGACGATCCGACGACCGCCATCATCGGGCGTTCGCGGATCCTCGTGACCATCGCCGCGATCTCGCGGTTGCGGCCGAAGAACTTGCCGGCGTCGTTCTCCTGGAACGAAGACAACCCGGCGTACGGGCTCTCGTCCATCTGGAGCTCGACGGAGCGGCGGCCAGGCATGAACGGCTCGAGCGCACGCATGAGCTCGGTCACCGAGCCCCACCGCTGCTCCTTCATCTTGAGCAAGCAGCGATCGACGATCTGGATCAGCTCGCGCGGCACGTCCGGTGGCGCGGCCTCGGTCATCGATGGCATCGGCAGCTCGAGCATCGCGGTGACGACGAGCTGGTTGCCGTCGAGCGGATGCAGCGGATGGCGGCCGCAGATCATGCGATGGAGCAGCACGCCGCACGCCCACACGTCGCTCAAGTGATCGATCTCGATCCCGATGCCCCACTGTTCGGGGGACATGTACTTGAGCGTGCCCATGATCGTGCCGTGCCGCGTGAGGCCGGTGTTCGATCCGGTCGCGAGCTCGAGCGGGCTCGGCATCCGGATCGCGCCGGACGACATCTGGCTCGGCGCCTGCTGCGCCTCGAGGACCTTCGCGATGCCGAAGTCGAGCACTTTGATCGTGCCCGACTCCATGATGAAGATGTTGTCCGGCTTGAGATCGCGGTGAACGATGCCTTGGCCGTGCGCGCACTCGAGCGCCTTCAAGACCTGCACCATCAGCTCGACGACGCGCGTGTACGGTAGCCGTTGGCCGTCGGTGAGCGAGCTCGTGAGCGGCTTACCGTTCAGGTACTCGAGCACCATGTACGGGTTGCCGTTGTGCTCGCCGACTTCGTAGATCACGACGATGTTGTCGTGCTGGCAGCGTGCAGTGGCGCGCGCTTCGACGAGGAAGCGCTGGGTCAGCTCGGGCTGGTTACTCTGTAAGAATTTGATCGCGACGCGGCGACCGAGCCGCAGATCACGAGCGAGATAGACGGTCCCCATGCCGCCTTCGCCGATGACCTTGATGATTTCGTACTGGTTGATGCGGACCCCGGGATGAGGCTGCGCCGAGGTCGAGTGGACGCCGGTCGGTCCGGTATCGCCGCTGTCGCTATGCGCGTCCCACGAGCTCGACTTCGGCAGCACGCCGGACGGCGACACCGACGGTCCGACCGACGGTGCCTCGGAGCTGCGCCGCGAGCGCGGTTGCGCCGCGAGCGTCGGCTGTGGCGTCGGCGTCCCGTTCGCGACCATCGGCGGCTGCGGTTGGGTTCCTGGAATCACGATCGTCGCGTCGGAGGAGTTAGGCGACTGCGCGAGTGGCACGGGTGCCGTACCGATGGGCGTGAGACCCGGCAGCGTCGGCCGGCGTGCAGGCTCGGCCGGCGACGGTTGGTTCATGATCGTGCGTTCGTTCGGACGCAACAGACCACTGCCTCCCTTGCTGCCATCAGCTTCGGGACGATTGTGCGCGCCGCTCTCGGTCGTCTTCACGCCCATGATCGTCTTCGCAGTTGGTGACTTTGGCCGTGGTTCGCTGTTGTCTTCACTCATCTCGCAAGGACCTCCAAAAGACGACGCCGCTAGACACCCGGCTGAACCGGATGCTTCCCCCAAAAACGCGAGCTTCATGATACTCGCGCCGTCGGTTTTGATCCTCAAGACAGGTCCGGTTTTGAACGGCCTACATGTACGTAGCTCCCAATCAACGTGCCAGAATCGCGAGTCATGGGAGATTCACTGAGCCTCGATCAGGCGCGCGGTCACTGGTGGAGTCGCCAGGCTTTGGGCAATCACGGAAAGGGCCAGCTCGCCCACGTGATCGGTGAGTCCGGATGGCTGCGAACGCTCGGAGGCACGGATGTCTATCTCGCGGCGCGCGCTCGCCACGCGGGCATGAAGCGGATCGAGCTCGATGCGCTCGTCGCCAACGGCGCTTTGCGCGTCGTACCGGCCGCGCGCGGCTGCATCTATCTCGTACCGAGCGAGCTGGTGTCGGACCTGATCGCGTTCAACGCCGACGACTGGCGTACCTCGACGACGCGCGATCTCGTCAAGCTCGGAAAGTCGATCAAGGACGTCGAGTCGCTGGCGCCGGAGATCCTCGATGCGATCGGCGACAGCGCGCTCGCGCCCGATGCGATCCGCAAGCAGCTCGGCGGCTCGATCCCGAGCTTCGGTGAAGCCGGCAAGAAAGCTGGGATCTCGTCGCCGTTGCCGTTCGCGCTGCAGCTCCTCGAGCATCGGGGACAGATCGAGCGCACGCTCGAGGCGGGTCGGCTCGACAGCCAGCGCTATCTCTATCGCAAGGTTCGCGTGCCGCTGCCGGCGCCATCGAGCGATCCGGTTGCGACCGTCATCAACGCGTTCCTTGGCTTCGCCGGCCCCGCGACGGTCAACCAGATCGCGACGTGGTCGGGCAGGCCGATGCGCGATGTGAAGCCGATCCTCGAAAAGCTCGCCGTGCCGATCGACGTCAACGATCTCGGTGCAGGCTGGATTCGTCGCGCCGATGTTTCGGCGGTCCGGACCGCGCAGCCGGCGCAGGGCCTCGCGCTGCTCGCGTTCGAAGACAACTACCTTGTCAACCATACAGGGCTCGCGGTCGTTACCGATCCGAAGCATCACGCGATCAAGATCGACATCTGGGGCGGCGGCAAGCCCGAGGCACTCGGCCACGCGACGCACGTCTTGTCGCGGACGATCGTGATCGACGGTCTGATCGCCGGCTTCTGGGAGGTCGATCCTAGGACGAACGGTGCGATCTGGATGACGTTCGAGCCGCCCTCGACGTCACTCGCGACGAAGCTCGACGAGGCGACAGCGGACGCCGCGCGGTTCCTACTCGAAGAGCTCGGCCACGCGAAGACGTTCTCGCTCGACTCGATGGACGACGTCCAAGTCCGCGCCGACAAGATCCGCGCGCTCCGCGGCGGCAAACCGGCTGCCGCGAAGCCTGTCGCGAAGGCTGTCGCGAAGCAGTCCGCGAAGCGCGCGCCGATCGCGGCGAAGAAGAAGACGGCGAAGCCCTCGGCGAAGAACACGACGGCGAAGCCGGCGACGAAGAACAAGTCGGCGAAGTCACGCGCGAGGCGATGAGCTCGTCGTCACAGGCAACTTTAGAACAGCCAGAGCGGCTTGCTACCGGCGAACAACACGCTCTCGCCTTCCGCAGACGGCGTCGACAGCTCGATCTCGACCATGATGCCGCGCTGGACGCTCTCGTCGTGCGGATGGATGTCTTGGACCTCGCCGTCGATCGTGTTCTTCACGGTCCCGACGACGTGGCACATCACGAGCCCCCACGAGCAGCCGTAGAGCTTCACTTGTTGCTTCACGTTGCGGAGGTTCTGATACGGGACGAACGCGAGCACGACCTTGCCTTTGACGGCGCGCAGGTACGGCGAGGCCTCGAATCGATGGACGACCTCTTCCTGATCTTTGATGCGCAACGCGAGGCTCTCGAGGCGCGCGTGGAGCGCGGCGCGGCGGCCGTTTTGGTTGTCCTTGTCGAGCCTGGTCTTCTGGACCTCGTGATGAACGAGCCACTGCTCGGGGGTCTTCGGCGCGTCCAGTTGCGTGCCGATCTCGACGAGGAACTTGTCGTCGGCCGCGGTCGTCCGATCGATCTCGGCGAGCGTCGATTCGATCTCGATCTTCTCGGCATCGAGCTGACTCTGGCGAAGCCGCGCATCAGCGAGCTGGGTCGAAGCCTCGACGACGCGCTGGTGCGTCGGTGCGAGCACGACCGGACGGACCCAGGTGTGATCGAAGAAGTAGAAGATGTTGACGAGCAGGAAGCCGATGAGGCCGATCAGGATCGCGGTCAGTGCCACCAAGCCGGCTACTTTGTAGAGCCGGATGATCGATGGCTGAACCGCCACCCAGAATCGGGGAGTCTTCCGAGCTTCCATTCTTCCGACGCAGTCCTAGCCTAAAAACCGCGCCTACGCAGCAGGAAGTTGAGCTTGGGATCGCGCGCGTGCCTGACGGGCGGTCCGGACGGTCTCGGCGCCGATCGTGGCAGGAACCAGCGCGACCTGGCCGGTAACGAGATCTGCGATCGGCTCCGGGGTTGCCTCGGCCTCGGGAACTTCGTGGCCGCGGGTCTCCCAGCTACCTGAATCGAGCGTGAACAGCGCGAGCGGCGTGAGCAACGCGTACGTCACGGGCATCAGCAAAGACAGCGGCATGAACGACAGCGCGCC
>JAQBQF010000153.1 GCA_028287115.1 Myxococcales bacterium | reverse complement strand
CCGAGTGCCGCCGGATCATCCTCGCCTCGCCCGATCAACACCGTGCTGCGACCGGCCAGGCGAGGTGTCCGATCGAACAGCGCGACGCACATCGCGTCGAGCAGCGTGCTCTTGCCCGCGCCGGTCGGCCCGACGATCGCGAACACACCCGCGCCTCCGATGGGCCCTTGCGCGAGATCGATCTCGAACTCACCGGCGAGGCTCGCGAGGTTGCAGCCGCGGATCGCGAGGATCCTCACGACATGTCCCCGTTCGGCGGGCGCTCGAGCACGATTCCGCCGCTCGACGCGGTCGGCGTAGCGCTCGTATCCTGCTCGCGGTGCATCGCGATCGCACCGCTGCGGTCTCGCTCGCCGAGATCCCCGATATCGCCGCGAACCTGCGCGAGGAGCCGCTCGAATGCGCCGATCACCGCCGCGCTCGGCCGCTCCGCGTGATTGCGCGACCACAGCTTGCCGAACACATCGCGCGGATCGAGCTCCGCGAGCCGCTGCGTGCTGATCCGATCGCCGAGAGCGGCGCCATCGCCGGTGACCTCGGTGCCGAGTCGCACGAGCCGGGGGCGCTTGCCTTCGAGCGCGGTCTCGATCACGGTGCGCAACCTCGGTTCGGGACGCTGCAGCGCGATGACGATCTCGAGGTACGGCCGCGCCGGGTCATCGCCGACCAACCGCGCCGGAAGCTGGTCGATCGCCGCCAGGACTGCTGGCAGCGGCGCCGCACCGCGCCGCGGAATCCGCACGATCTCGTTGATCTGCGGAATCGCGATCGATCGGATGTTCGTGACCCCGCGCTCGATCTCGGCGATCACGACCTGATGGCGATACCCGACTTCATCGAGCGCCAGCGCGATCGGTGCGCCCGCGTAGCGAATCGTCTCGCGCCCGACCCGCTGCGCACGGTGCAAGTGCCCGAGCGCGACGTAGTCGAGATCGTCCGGGAAGATCCGCAACGACGCCGCTTCCTGGCCGCCGATCGAGATCCGGCGCTCGCTCAACACGGACGGATCCGCGCCCACCATATAGAGGTGACCGAGCACGACGAGCGCTTGCTCCGGCGTTCGCCGCGCGCGCGCCGCTGCGACCACCTCGCCGTAGATCGCCGACAGCGGATCGTCGCAATCGGGCGCGACATCGATCGGCCGCAGAAACGGCACCGCGGCAACCAGTCCTCGCCCACCGGCAACCGGCAGCAAGATCCGATCGAGATCGAGCGCACCCGTCGCCGTGCGTGGCAAGCCACCGACCACGTGCACGCCGAGCTCGCGCAACACCGAAGACGCGGCACCGAGCCGCGCGGGCGAGTCGTGATTCCCGGCGATCGCCACGATGTCCATCGCGGGACGCGCGCGGCGTGCGGCTGCGAGAAACTCGAACCACATTCGCTCGGCGCTCGCGGGTGGCGTGGCGCTGTCGAACACGTCCCCGGTGATGACGATCACATCCGGCGCTTCACGTGCACACGTCGCGAGTAACCACGCGAGAAAGGCGGCGTGCTCGTGGTCGCGAGCGACGTCCTTGAGCGTATGCCCGAGGTGCCAATCCGAGGTGTGCAGGAGCCGCATTTCTCGACGACGATCGCACGGGGGTCTGACGCGCCCTGCCCCCACGGGATCGGCCTACCAAATCCGCTACAGTTCGGCCCCAACCGCTGATAGGTTCCCCGGATGACACGACTGCCTTTGGTCTTCTTGTTCGCAGCGGCCGCGTGCGGTGGCAGTGGCTTCAACACCGCGGAGGCGACGATCACCGGCCTTCCCACCGTGAAGTCGGCCAGCGCGACGCCGTTCCTCACCACCGACACGCCACCGACGATGGGTTGGACGATCGACTTCATCGACGCCGGCGCCGGCACCGACTGCATGGACCAGAACACCACGATCGTCGCGACCATCGGCATCTACACGAAGCAGCCCGACAACGGAATGCACACCGGTGCCGTGCTATCGACCGGCGAAATCTCGATCATCACGATGTCGCCTCCGACCGTTCAGGGCACCGCTGCCGCGAACATGGCCGCCAACGGCCTCCACGGAATCACCGGGAACGTGACGATCACCGACTCCTACAAAGATCACATCTATGGCATGATCAACGCGATCGGCACCGACGGATCCGGAACCGCCGTCTCGCTCACGGGCTCGTTCAAGGCGCCCGCGTGCGGCAAGCCTTAGAGAGGCGCTATCTCATCGCGACGCGCATCACGACCACGCCCGAGGCGAACGCCAGCCCGGTCAAGAAACCGAGGCGCGGCGAGACCGAACGCGGCGCGCCGCGGAAATAGGCGACGGTCGAGACGATCATGCCCACCAGGAGTGGAGCCAGGATCAAGCTGACAAGTCGTAGCCCGGTCGGATGGATCAGCGGCTTCTTGCTCAAGAAGTGGGAGATGGCGCCGAGCACGGCACCCACACCGAAGTAAACCGCGAGGAGTCGTCCCGGGTTGCTCGGTAACCGCCGCCTCGCGCGCTCCACATACGGGTCCGAAACGGCCTGGAAAAACATGAGAAGCACGATGCCCACCGGCAAGACCAAGACAAACGCGATCTGGAGCCAATCGTCAGGCGGTTCGACTATCCACGACCACACCAACGCGAAGATGTTCCCCACTCGACGTGAGCATACCGCGCGGCGATCGGACGGCCAGGAGGATCGACCGCGCTGATGCCGCTAGCGCACGCGCAGCAGCAGGCCTGCGATAACCTTCGTGACAGCTCTTAGCGGACGATCTTCGCGCTCGGTAACGAGCGCGCGGACTTGCCAATATCGCGCAACACCGACAGCGCATCGACGCGCATGGTCAGCCCCCGCACGCCAAGGGTCACGCCGAAGAACGAAGCGAAGATAAAGAGCACTGACACCCCCATCAGAAAGGCGCCCACAGTTCCGGCGACGATGACTGCGCCTAGCGCCATGTACCACCATCCGAGGTGGACGCGACTGACCAGCTCGTCGCGCAGCTCGGCGATGTCGGAGAACGCGTAACCACAGCCGCACTGCTGCCGCAGCCGGGGTAGCTCCACCTGACACGATGGGCAGCGCTTCGTCGTCCGGCGCGCTGCCACGATCGATGAAGCTTCGAAAGTATGTCCGCAGCTGCACTCGGTAGCCGAACCGCCATTCAGCTTCTTGCAGGCAGGGCACACCTTGCGGGCCATGACGCGACGTTACGCCGGGCCCTCGATCTCATCTACGCCAGCGGGGGCAATTAGCTCGTCGGCTTCACCGTGTCTCGGCTCAGCTGAGCCACTTAGCTCGTCGGCTCGCCCTTGCCTTGGACCTCGCGGAGGAACGCTTCTTCCGTCGCGCTCAGCGGGCGGCCTTTGAGGCGCTCGAGCTCGTCGCGTGATAGCCCGCCGACCTTCTGCCGATGGCGCGACATCACGACATGCGCGCGCGCGATCGACGCGAGCACCTCGTCGAAACTCTCGAACGTCGCCGGTTGGCGCTCGGGATGCGTGCGCAGGAGCTCGGTCACGCGCTTCTCGTGCCGAGAGACAATTTCGAGCATCGGCGTCGCGAGTGGCAAACGTTCGACCTTGGCTTCCGGCGGCGGCTCGAGGCGATCGACGCCATGCGTATTGCTCGTCACGAGGAACACGCCGTTGATCTCGCTGACGAGCTCGACGACGCGCAGATGCCGCGGAAACAGCTGCACGAGCTGCAGGAGCGAGACGACCACGCCACGCGGATGCAGGTGATAGGCGCTCGCGCGGATCATCCGGCCGGCGTCGACGAAGAGCCGCAAGAACGTCCGGTTCATCGGATAGATCCGGCTGAGCGTGAGGTCCTCGACGTCGGCGAGGAACGAGTAGCCCTTGTGCTCGAGCTCGCGCCGCGCACGATCGTAGAACTCGAGGTCGGCCTCGGGAAAGGCCTCCGGTGACACCCGCACGAGCTCGTGCGGCTCGCCGTACACCGCATCGAGGCGCGCGCGCAGAGCCGAACCGCCGAGGCCGCGCGGCCGGCGAATCCCGAGCGCGACAGCGACGACGAGCCACAGGCCCATCATGAGGAAGAACACTTCCAACCTGCCTATTCTGCCACGAGCACGCCGGCTCACGTACAGGTGAGGCTAGACTCGCATCGTGTCCTGGCCGATCAGCTACGAGGACGTCATCGCGGCACGGCAGCGCATCTCCCCGTATCTGCAGCCGACGCCGCTACGCCGTTATCCCTCGCTCGACGAGGAGGTCGGCCACGGCATCCGGCTCCTCGTCAAACACGAGAATCATCTACCGACGAATGCGTTCAAGGCGCGTAACGCACTCTCGTATATGACCGCACTCGATCCGGCGCAGCGGACGCACGGCGTGGTCGCCGCGAGTCGCGGGAATCACGGAGCCGGGCTCGCGTGGGCGGGGCGCGAGCTCGGGGTTCCGGTCGTCGTCTGCGTGCCGCACGGCAACAATCCCGAGAAGAACGCCGCGATGCGAGCTCACGGCGCCGAGCTCGTCGAAGCGGGCCGGGATTACGACGAAGCCGTCGAGGTCGCGCATCGCGTCGCGGTCGATCGCAACATGGTGATCGCTCACTCGACCAACGATCGTCACGTGATCGCCGGTGCCGGCACGCTCGGGATCGAGCTGTGCGAGCAAGCGGTCGAGCTCGATGCGATCGTCGTCGCGGTCGGTGGCGGCTCGCAGGCGGTCGGTACGATCACGGCGGTACGCGAGCTGCGCCCGAATATCGCGGTCTACGGCGTTCAGGCAGAGGGCGCCTCGGCGATTCACGACTCGTGGCACGCGCGCAAGCGCATCGCCCACGACACCGCCGACACGTTCGCCGATGGCCTCGCGACCCGCTCGACCTACGACATGACGTGGGAGGCGTTGCTCGATGGGCTCGCCGACTTCGTCGCGGTCTCCGACGCCGCGATCGCAAACGCGATTCGCATGCTGCTTCGCACCACGCACAATCTCGCCGAGGGTGCCGGTGCCGCGGGGCTCGCGGGCGTGATCGCGATGGGCGAGCGGCTCGCCGGCAAGACCGTCGCCATCGTGCTCTCTGGATCGAACATCGACGCTGCGACACTGCGACGCGTGATCACCGGCGAGCTGTGAGTGGGTCGTGGCGACCGGGCGATCGCGCCTCATCGCCGCGATTTCGACGAACGTGCGAACGCGCCGCACCGCACACCTCCGCCGCCATGACCATCCGCTGATCGGCGATTGATACCGAAGCTGCGCACGTGTCGTTCTGCCACGGCGTGACGGTCTGTGAATCACAAGGCCGCGATCTCTCTCGTGCGCGCCGACGGTATACGGCTTGCTCGTAGTGCGTCCACGAGTCGGTTGGCTCGGAGGAGTATTAGATGTCTCGCAATCTAGGACTGTACGCGTTGGCGTTGATCGAGCTCTCTGGATGCGTCGGAGGGATGGCAGACAATCAAGAAGAGCTCACGAGCGCCGTCTCGAAGGGCGGCGGCGTGCGTGGGGCGATCTTCACGACCACCGTGGATGGCGCGAGTGTCAACGCGAACATCTACAGTGCCAAGACAGACGTCTACCTCGACGGCGGCCCGGGCAATAACGCTCCGGCGCACGCCGCTGCGCTCGCGGCCGGCGACTATTACTTTCAGGTCACGGATCCGAGCGGCCACCACTTGCTGTCGAGTGATGCGGTTGCCTGCCGAGAGATCCGCGTGAATTCGTCGGGGGTGATCGATCACGTCTATGCGGGCCCGGGCTGCCTGCATGCGCAGGGCGTCGATCAAGATCACGCCGCGCTCGGCGCGATCACCGTGCAGCTGTTCCCGTACGACGACACGCCGAACCCCGGCGGCGAATACAAAGTGTGGGTCACGCTGGTCGCGAGCTACAACGCGAACAACGGCTTCGCGCCATCGGCGAGCAAGACAGACAACTTCAAGATCGTAGCGGGATCGGGATCGGGATCGGGATCGGGATCGGGATCGGGATCAGGATCGGGATCGGGATCGGGTTCGGGTTCGGGTTCGGGATCGGGATCGGGTTCGGGATCGGGATCGGGATCGGGCTCGGGATCGGGCTCGGCTTGCTGTGGCAACGGGATCGTCGAGGGCGGCGAGCAATGTGACGACGGCAACACGGTCGATGGCGATGGCTGTTCGTCGACGTGTCAGATCGAGGTTCCGACCTGTCAGTCGATCCTGGCGCCGACTGCAACGCAGCGCCTGCAGTGATCGTCATCCGACGATGCGCAGCGCCTGCAGTGATCGTCATCCGACGATGCGCAGCGCCTCGAGGGTGACGGCACCGAGCTGAAACGCGAGTCGCGCGCACGTAGGCGCCAGCAAGCTGCGTTTGCTGGCGACGTACATCCAGCCGAGGCCCGCGCCGAATCCTCCCGCACCGAGCCGTGCGGCGAGATCGCCCGAGGTCAAGATACCCTCTGCGATCGCGGCGACGAGGATCGGCAGGACCGGGCCTCCGCGACCGAGCTCGAGCATCCGATCGAGGATCCAGCCATGGAGCACGAGCTCCGCGGCGAGCGCAGTGACCCCGACCAAGACGATCACGACGAACAGCTGACTGCTGTTGCCGCGGACCATCGGAAACGTCGACCACTCGATCGCGTGACCGGTCAGCGACTCGATCAGCGGCGTTCCGGCGAGCAGCGCCAACGCGAGAGCGATCACGCCGGCGGCAGCGCCGATCGCCGCGTCGAACCCGCCGCCGTGCAGCGCCGTGCCCCAGCTCGTCCCGCGCAGCCACCGCGACAGGCTCGCGACCACCAGCAGCGGCACGACCCGCGGAATCGGCAGTGGAATCAGCGCGATGGCGATCACAGCGGCGACCTCGAACGGCACGAGCTCGCGCCGGTGCGGAGGGGGCTCTGTCACGCTGGCATCATAGCTCGGCACGGATGACTCCTGGCATACGCCCACCGCGCCGGGAGGTTTCCGACACCGCCGTCGCGGCGAACATTGGGTGCCAAGTTGATGCAACTTTTCGGAAGGTCGTGCGTCGAGGGGTGATGATGATGAGGAACATCGCTGTCATCTCGTGCGTGCTGTGGTCCGGCCTTCAGCTCGCAGCGGCCGAACCGAGCAAGGACGACCTCGACGAGCGCGCGAAGCTGCTCGAGAAGAAGCTGGCAGGCCAGCACTTTGTCGTGATGGTGCAGCCGCCGTTCGTGGTCGTTGCCGATGACTCGGCCGGCTCGGTCAAGCGGCAGACGAACTTCTTGCACTGGACGACCGAGCTGATCGAGAAGGACTTCTTCGCGAAGCGCCCCGACAAGCTGCTCGAGGTCTGGCTGTTCAAGAACGAGAAGACCTACCGCAGCGGCGCGAAGAAGTTCTTCGACGACGAGCCCACCACGCCCTACGGATACTACTCACCCGCGGCGAACGCGCTGATCATGAACATGGGGCCGGGGGCCGGAACGCTGTCGCACGAGCTCGTGCATCCGTACATGGAGAAGAACTTCCCCGACGGTCCGTCGTGGTTCAACGAGGGGCTCGCGTCGCTCTACGAGACGCCGCGCGAGAAAGCGGGCCACATCGTCGGCGCGATCAACTGGCGACTGCCGAACCTCAAGGCCGAGATTCGCGCCGGGACGTTGCCAGCGCTCGCGAAGCTCATGTCGACGACGCGCGAAGGCTTCTACGAAGCGCCATTCGATGCGTACGCGTATGCGCGCTACTTGCTGATGTATCTGCAAGAGCAGGGCAAGCTGCGCGAGTTCTTCACGAAGTTCGTGGCTGATACGAAGGACCTGACAGGACAGACGGCGCTCGCGGTCGTCGTCGGCGAGGACCTGGCGACGTTCGAGCCGAAGTGGCGCAAGTGGGTGCTCGCCCTCAAGCGCTAGCCCGGCGTCAGACACTGTCGCTGCGCTCGAGTGGCCTGCCGGTTTGGTCAGGCGAGCAAGTCGGGTGTCGCAAAGAGTTGGGTGAGGCGGGCGGCGAAGTGGCCGGCGGCGGCGCCGTCGATGATGCGGTGATCGAACGTCGCGCATGGCCGCGCGCCTGCGAACGGCGGCGATCAGCGCGAGCTGCAGCGAAGCGAGCGTGAGGCGGTTCGTGTTACAGCGAGCGGATGAGCTTGGCCCCCGTTCGCTGGCTTGCAGTCGCGTTGTTGTTTGCGCTTGGTTGCGGCCACTCGGGACCGCACGGTCAACGAGAGGCGCCCCCATCCTCTGCTCGATCGGACGCGAGCGCGAGCAGCGCGCCGGTGCCCGATGCGGCCTCGGCGTCGCCGGTCACCGATGCGGCCGCGGCGTCGCCGGTCATCGATGCGGCGTCGCCGGTCGCCGATGCGGCCGCGGCGTCGCCGGTCGCCGATGCGGGTTCGCAGCCGCCGATCACCATCCCGACGAGTGTCTCTTCGAGCCTGGGTCGACTCCATCCGACCAGGGTCATCTTGCGTCCCACCAAGATCGCCGTGAATCCCGAGTGCCCCAAGACGATCGCGGACGCAACCGGGCGTTGTGGACAGATGGGACCGACGTTGGCCACCACGAGCCAGAGCCTGTGCGAATACCCGCAGGGTCACTGCGACTGCTTCGACGAGACGCCGCCGAAGGGCGTGATGGTGCCGTTCGAACAGCGGACGTTCATGTGGCGGTGCGCGGCTTGGGATCCGAGCGTGTGGCCCGACGGTTGTCCGAGCGCCGAGGTCCACGAAGCAGGGAGTTGCGGTGGAGCTGCGGCTTGCGCCTACGGCGACGCGTACGATGCGACGACGTACACGTGCAAGCGGGGGCGATGGGAGGCAAGACGTACGCGGACGCCGCGACCGCCGCCTCCTCCGCCTCTGCCGTGATGCGCAAGGTCGTCGGCAAGCCGCCATCGGCGTGGCGCGTTCAGAGCAGCCGGCAAACCTAGCTCTCCGAAACGGCCAACGCGGCGAGCGCGATGGTCACGAGGACCGCGCTCGCCGCACGTACAGAGGTCGTTTCGAGAATCACTTCGCGTCGGGCGTGTGGAACGTGAACGGATAGTTCACCTGAACGCCACCGCCGTGCGGCCTCGGGAACGCGATGCCGGAGACGACACCCGCCACGCAGCCCGAGACGTTTGCATCGAAGCCGGTCGCCGTCGAACCCTGCACGATGCCGGTCGGGCTGATGAAGAAGGCCGCAACCACCGTGCCCTCGATGTTCGGATGCGCGAGTAGCTCCTTGCTGTAGCAGTAGCTGAACTTCTCGATGTTCTGCTTGATGTACCGGCGGATCGTCGCCTTATCGAGATCACCGCTGCCGGTCGCTTCGCCGAGCTTCGGCGGGAGCGGGACGCCTCCGTCGTGATTGCGGAAGCCGTGTCCATGACCCGGGCCACCCCAGCCGTCTCCGACTTTCGTTCCCGTACCGATCGTGTTGTAGCCGCGGCTCGTGCCGATCAGGCCGCACGGCTGGATGGTGCAACCGCCACCGGCGCCGAACTGGCTGCGGCCGTAGCCGAAGTAACGCGCACCTTCGCCTTCGTGACCGTCGAGTGCACCGTAGACGTTGCTGTCATCGAACCCGCTCGAGATGTTACCGGTCGAGGTCAGCGCAGCGAACTTGTCACCGTTGAGCGCCGAGGTCTCGCCGAGGAAGCCGGCGGTGCGCGCTTCTTCGACCGCCTGTGCGCGAGCGAGCTGCGGATCGACCTGGTTGTTCTTCACACGCATGTGGCTGTCGGTGTTGGTCGACTTCGTCGTACCCGCCTGGCCTTCGTCGAGAGCCATCGCGGTCGCCGCGCCTTGCGTGTCGCCGCTCTGACCGTCCTGCGGATCTTTCTCCGGCGGGACGTCTTCCTTCTCCGTGTTGCTCGTGTTGATCGCGGTTGGCTCGCCAGTCGTCATCTCGATGTTCGCGGAGCCTTCTTCGTTCGGGATCTGCTGGAGTAGCAGCAAGATCCCGAGGTGAGCCGCGACCGATCCTGCGAAGTACGTCAGCGTGCGGCTCTCGAGTCCCGCGAGCAGAGGCGCGACATGGCGGCGCGGTTGCGTCACGGCGGAGACGAGGAACGTTGTTTGACCGGCGCGCGCACGAATCCGAGCGCGAGCAGGGATCGGGACTTCGATCGCACCGGCGGTCGATAGCGACGGACGCGCGCGGCCACTCGCCGCGAGATCCGACAACTTGGTCGAGCGACCGTCGACGATCATCTCGCCTTCGATGCCGGCACCGTAATTGAACACGAAGTCATCGCCCGACGGTGCGACGAGCGGGAAGCTCGGTGTCGGGGCGTGCTCGAGGGGGAGCTCGACGCCTGGAGCCGTGCCGATCCGGTAGAACGGGCTGCGCTTCTCGTTGCGCATCCGCACGAGCGCCATCGACAACATCACGAGCCCGAGCGCGAGACCACCGAACGCGAGCCAGTCGTAACCGGCGCCGAGCAGGTGGGGACGATACGAGTACGCAGGCTTGTGAGCGATCCGCACCCACGCGTCGAGTGCACCTTTGTTGAAGGCCGCATTGCGCACGGACAGGTAGAACGCGATCGCCGACATCAGGACGCACGCGACGCCCGCGCCGAACGTGCCCCAGGTGCGCGGCGAGATCTTGCCGCTCTTCGGATCGATGCAGTGCTTCACACCGATCACCGAGTCGCCGAGCATCGCGGCGATCTCGATCGCCTTCGCGCCGCTCGCATCATCGATCTGCTCGGCATCATAGAGCGCCGTGGCCGAGCTCGCCGAGAACGGGACAGCCGGTGCCTGGACAGCCCACGCAGTGACCGGCATCGCCGGCGGCCGAATCCCGGGCATCGGACTGCCGGACATCGCGGTGCTCGACGTCGGACTACCGGACATCGCGGCGCTCGACATCGGACTACCGGACATCGCAGCGCTCGACATCGGACTACCGGACATCGCGGCGCCCGACATCGGACTGCCGGACAGCACCGCGCCGGACATCGGACCCGCGGACCTCGGACTGCCGGACATCGCGACGGCCGGAGGCGCGGCGGTCGCGACCGCACCGATCGTGAGCTGAACATTCACATCGCCTACCGTGATCGAATCACCGCTCTGGAGCTTCGCCTTGTTGACCTTCTGTCCATTGATGAACGTGCCGCGGGTCGATCCGAGATCGATCAGGTGCACCGTGCCGGAAGGATCGATCTCGAGGATCGCGTGCATCCGGCTGACGGATTCGTCATCGATGCGGAGGTGAGCAGACGCTACCTTTCCGATCTTGATGACACCGAGAGCGAGCGTCTCCTCGCGAAGCAGCCGCTCACCTTTGAAGATACGAAATGTAAGTGGAACGCGAGCAGACATAGGATCTCCCTCGGGCGCATACGCCCGGCATGGGCCGGTCTGCGTTCACCGCGCGCTCACTCGAGCGCACGACGTCGCAGCCTCGTCGGCCTACGCGACCACTCGGCAATTGCGTTGCGGTCACAGCTTGAGACAGCGGCCGTGGCACTCGGTTCCCGGTTTCGAACGGTTTCTACTTGACGAGCCGCCACGAGATCTTGCGCGATAGCGTGCAACTACGCCGATGTAGGCGCTGTCTCGCGTGGATGGCCCTGGCGACACCGACACCGGTGATAACGTCACCGCGTGCCGTCGGGTGATAGCGCAGTGTCCGCGAACGGCTCGGTGTTGTCGTGACGTCGCCGAGTACGCTCGACGTGCGCGGTCTGCGCGTCGCGCTGCCCGACGGACGCGTGCTGATCGATGGCGTCGATCTGTCGATCGGCGCCGGCGAGGTGGTCGTGTTGCTCGGTGGATCGGGCGCCGGCAAATCGACGTTCGCGCGCGTGCTGTTCGAACGCGACGAGCTCGATGCCGCTGGCTTCGAGGTCGTCGCCGGACAGCTCGATCTCGATCGCGGTCAGCTCGGGCTCGTGCCGCAACGGGGCGCGCTGTTCGATCACCTCGACGTTCGCGGCAACCTCGAGCTCGCTTTACGTCACGCCGGTCAGGCGATCGATGGAGACGAAGCAGCGGACTGGCTGCGCCGCGTCGGTCTCGATCCCGAGCTCGCTACACCGGGCACCGCCGTGACCGCACTGTCGGGAGGTCAGGCGCAACGGGTCGCGGTCGCGCGCGTGCTCGCGAGTCGCCGCAAGCTGTTGTTCCTCGACGAGCCTTCGGTCGGGCTCGATCCTCATCGCGTGCGGATGCTCGCACGCTTGATCCGCGAGCAGGTCAAGGCATTGGGAATCTCGGCGATCGTCGTCACGCACGACGTCGCGCTCGCGGCGGGCGTCGCGGATCGGCTGTTCCTGCTCTCGCTCGAGCATCGCAAGCTCGATCAACTGTTCGCGGATCGTTGGCCCGGTGCGCTCGAAGATCCGGGGCACGGGCCGGATGTTCGCGGCAAGTGGCTCGTCGAGCTCGAGCAGACGCTCGTCGATCATCTGGAACAGCACGGTGACAAGCCACCGCCGGCGGGCGTGCCCAAAGCGCGAGCGGCATCGACGAGACTCGCGCGGGTTGCCGAACCACTGATCGCACCATTTCGCGTCGCCGCGATCGCCGCGTTGCGCGCGCCCGTACAGCTCGTGAAGCACCCGCGTGACTTCGCGATCGTCGCCAGGCGCGTCGTGCTGCAGACGCTGCTCCGCCCATTGCCGTTCTACGCGATCGTGTCGACGCTGATCGGCTACACGGTCTTGTTCGTGATCAGCAAGGTCGGTGGCGCCGGCGTGCGACCCGAAGCCTTACTCCGGCAGATCGGCGGCAGCCATGTCGTCGCACTCGCGCCGGCGCTCTCGGCATTGTTGTTTGTCGCTGCCTCGGGCAGCGCGACGAATGCATGGCTCGGCTCGATGGGCCTCACGAAGCAGACGCTCGCGCTCGATGCACTCGGTGTCGATCGCAGATCGTATCTGTGGGCACCGGCGTGGCTCGCGGCGGCCCTCTGCTACCTCGCGGTCGCCGCGCTGTTCGCACTCGGCATGATCGCGGGCGGGCTGCTCGTCTGCCACCACTACGGGATCACCGACGGCTGGCAGCTCCTCACCGGTGACATCTTCGATCCGAGGCCGGAGCGGCTGCGCTATGCGGTGCGCGCGGGATTTCTCGTGTGGATCTATGGCTGGGGCATCGCGAGCGACGTCGTCGCGAAGGGCGGCGCGCCGAAGCCGGAAGCCGACGCGGTAACGCGCGGCATGACCTCGAGTGTCGTCGCGTGCACGCTGTGGGTCGTCGCGTGGGAGCTCGCGACCGTGCTCGTGGTGTTCCGGCTGTGAACCGCGGGGCCGCGTTGATCGGCTTCGCGATCGTCGCGGTGCACGCCGCGGGGTTCGTGATCCTCGCCCGTCACGCCGGCGGCACCGATCTCGCGATCGAAGTGCATGCTCCGCTCGCGGCTCCAGCGCCGACGCTCGCCGGCGTTGCACCACCGGCGCTCGCAGATCGAATCACGACACGCGACGGCGAGGCTCGCGGACTCTATCGCCGCCGCTGGGGCGTGCACTATCGCGGCGGCTTCGAACGCGAGGTCGGCGCGACCCAGCTCGTCGGGCCGTTTCAAGATCCTGCAGCGCCACCGTGCAGCGGGCGCGTGGTTGTCGGCCAACGCATGCTCGACGACGGTCATGCCGGCCCAGGCACGATCGCCGGCGAGATCGCGACGCTGATCGACAGCGAGCTCCACGGCGAGAGCATCTTTCCGGTCGGCAACTACGAACGCATCAAAGATCTCGGGCTGCGCTGGTCGCAGATCGAATTCCATCCCGACGATCGCGAGCTCGTCGGCACCAGCGCGCCGCGCGGGTACGTCCGGGTCGCCGCCACGATCGTGTTCGCGCGGGTCGACGTACCGATCGTCGTCGCGCTCATTCCCGAGCGTACCGGCGCCTCGTTGCATTTCCGGATCGCCGTGCACGTCGAGCTCGCGTTCGATAACGGCGTGTTTCAGTGGGTCAGTGACAAGCTCGGTGCAAACAAGCTCGCGTCGCGTCTCGCACGTCGCCAGATCGATGACGTCCTCGTGACGACGTTTGCCCCGCCACCGCCGTTCGAATTGCCGGGCGGTCAGCGTCTTCAGTTCGTCTACTGCGATGGCGCGGTCGAGATCACCGAAGGCGGCTTTGGCGCCCTGCCCTTCGCCGTCGCGATCGGTCGCATCCCGGTGCCACCCCACGTTCCCCGAGCGCCCGAAATCTTGCCGCCGCAGTTCGGGATCGGTGCGCGGACACCGCCGCCCGCGAACACCAAGCTCGCGCTCGATCTCGATACCGATGCGCTCAACGCCTTGCTCTACGAGCTGTGGCGCACCGGTTGGCTCGATCGCCAGCTCGCCGACGTCGGGCTCGATCGGCGGTTCAATCGTGATCCGATCGTCACGGAGTACTTGTCGATTCGGATCTCACCCATTCGCATCGCCTTGCCGCCGGTGATCACCGCGGCCGCCGATGGATCCTTGCGCCTCGCCGCAGATGCTCGCATCGCGATCGCGGACGGCGTCCATTCAACGACAGGGCGACTGTTCGGCTCGCTGAGCTTTTCGCTCGCTCACCCGACCAACCGCGGATTGCCGATCTCGGTCGATCTCGGAGCACTCGAGCTCTCGTGCGAGCGCGACAGCACGACGCTCGTGCCGTGTTACGCGGATCTCGTCACGGCCTTCCGCGATCGGGGCAGTGACTTTCACGGTGCGCTCACCGAAGCTTTCGCGCGCCTGCTCGCGGACATCTTCGTCGACCGTCGGGTCGGGGCCAGCGGACTGCCGGCGGATCTGGCGATCATCTCCGCCGTGCCGACAATCACCGCACACGGCACGCTCCACCTCGACCTCGACGCCTCCCTCTCCCCTGTCCTCGCCCCTCCCCGGTGAGCGAGGTCACTCAGAAACTGGCGAGCGAGCGCCAATGCCGTACAGTTCCGGTGTGGACCGCGATGGCTTTCGCGAAGCGCTGCTGACGGTGATGGAGCGCAAGGTCCATTGGGCCTGGCCCCATTTCGGATCGGGCCGCGTCCCCAAGGATCGCTTGCACCGTCACTTCGAGCAGGAGTACGCGACCTACGTCCGCGACTTCCCGGTGATGGTTGGCTGGGCGTACGTCCAGTGTCCGATCGCCGAGGTTCGGCGCGATCTCGCGGAGAACCTGTACGAGGAAGAAACCGGCGGTGTCATCGCCGGCCGCCCGCATCCGGATCTGTTCCTCGAGTATCCGCGCGGGCTCGGGATGGATCTCTCGCGGTTCGAAAACATCGAGCTGCTCCCCGCGGCACGTGCCTTTCGCGCGACGCTCGACGACCACACGCAGCGGCGTGGCTGGTCGCAGGCGTGCGCGGTGACCACGATCTTCCTCGAGGGTACCGATCACGAGCGAGGTGAGCTCGATCCGGCCGCACCGAAGCGTCCGGCCCCACCGCTCGAACAACATCCCCTCGTCGTGCACTACGGCCTGCCGCTCGATGCGCTCGCGCTGACGAAGGCGCATCGGCGCGTCGAAGGCAGCCATCGCGCCGCAGCGTGGCGGATCCTCCTCGATCACGTTCCAGACTCCGAACGTGAAGGCGTGATCGCCGCGATGGAGAAGACGCTCGCAGCGTGGCTCGCCTACCGGGATGAAGTCGCAGCCGCCTGCGGGCTGCAACGTTAGGCCGCCTCGCGCCCGGTAAGCTCGCTGTCGTCGCAGCCCGGGAATGGCAGTGTCGCCGTCGTCGATCTTGCGACCGGCGACGTCAAGATCGTCCGAGCGTCGCAGTGCCACTAGCGCGGCGATCGCGCCCCGTGGCTCACCGTGCGCGGGCGCGCGCTCCTTTGTTTCGATAGATCAGGCTCCAAGGCGCTCTATTCTCGTAGGGAAGCTGGTCATCGTTCTTGCAATGCACACGGCGGATGAGCCGGCAAGCCACAGCAATCGAGCGGAATGGCCGCACTGCCGTGGTTCATCTCGCCGGCGACATCGTCGTCAATACCGCGAGGCCGTTCTACGGCCTGATTCGCGGTCTCGTACGCCGGCGCGATCTCGACAGGATCGTGCTCGACTTTACGGACGTCGGCCGCTTCGACTCTTCGGGCGTCGCGGTGATCGAGCTCGCGAAGCGATCGATCCAGCGTTCGGGCAAGCGCCTCGACCTCGACAAGCTCGACGACCGCACGCGCGCGGCGTTCGACCTACTTCCGAAGGACGCACCACGCGCCGAGCCCGAGGTGATTCCCGGCAAGCTCGAAGTCGTCGGCGAAAACGTCTACAACGTGTTCGAGAGTCTGCGCGAGCTCGCGAAGCTCGTCATCGAGACGATCCGGCAGCTCTGGCTGATCGTCACTCGCCGCGCGCGGATGCCCGCAGGCGCGGTGTCTTCGCAGATGCTCGCGATGGGCACGAGCGCCGTGTTCATCGTCGCGCTGCTGACGTTTCTGCTCGGTACGACCATCGCGTTTCAAGGCTCGGTGCAGCTGCAGCGCTTCGGTGCCGGCGTGTTCGTCAGCGACATGGTCGGCATGTCGATGGTCCGCGAGTTCGCGCCGATGATGACCGCGGTGATGCTCAGCGGCCGCACCGGCGCGGCGATCGCCGCCGAGCTCGGCACGATGCGCGTGGGCTCGGAGATCGATGCGCTCAAGGCGATGGGCGTCAATCCGATTCGCTTCTTGATCGTGCCTCGCATCGTCGCGCTCACGATCGTCCAGCCCGCGCTGACACTGATGGGCATGTTCATCGGCATCGCGGGCGGCATGCTCGTGACGTCGCTGATCCTCGGCATGTCTCCGACGACGTTCTGGCTGCGCATGGTCGACCGCTTGACGCTCGCTGACTTCCTGCAAGGTATCGGCAAGAGCGTCGTGTTCGCGTGGATCATCGGGTTTGCCGGCAGCCACCTCGGCATGCGCGCCACCGGAGACGCGACCAGCGTCGGAACTGCAACCACGCGGACCGTGGTCGTCAGCATCTTCTTCATCATCGTTGTCGACGCCGTGTTCGCCACGGTCTCGACGCTGGTGCGCACGTGAACGAGATCGTCCTCGAGTGTAGAGAGCTCTCGGTCGGCTACGACAAGCCGGTGCTCGAGCACGTCAATCTGACGTTCACGGCGGGCGAGATCGTCGCGCTGCTCGGCGGCTCGGGCTGCGGGAAGTCCACGCTGCTCCGCACGATCAGCGGGCTCCAAGAGCCGCTCGGCGGTGAGGTGCTGCTGTTCGGCGAGTCGCTGTACGGCCTGCCGGAGCACGAGCGCGGGAAGCTCCTGCGTCGCGCCGGCATGGCGTTCCAGCAAGACGCGCTGTTCAGCTCGATGACGATCGAGGACAACGTCGCACTGCCGCTGCGGGAGCTGACGCGGCTGCCCGAGGCGATGATCTACGAAATGGTCCACATGAAGCTCGCGATCGTCGGACTGGCCGGTCTCGAGCGGCGCCTGCCTTCGAATCTGTCAGGTGGGCAGCGCAAGCGTGCGGCTCTCGCGCGCGCCTCGATTCTCGATCCCGAGCTGATCTTCTGCGACGAGCCGACCGCGGGTCTCGATCCGGTCGTCGCCGCGGGCATCGACGAGACCCTCAAGAAATTTCGCGACGTGCTCGGCAGCACGATCGTCGTGGTCAGTCACGAGCTCGAGAGCATTCGCGCGACCGCCGACCGCGCGGTGATGTTCGCCAAGGGGACGATCGTTGCCGACGGCACGATCGACGAGTTGGCGCAGAGCAAAGACGAATCGGTGTTCGAGTTTTTCCATGCGAGGGCCGGATGAAGATCACGAAGCAACAGAAGATCGGTATCGGCTTGTTCGTCGTGATCGCCGGCGCACTCGCAGCGCTGGTCCTCGTGGTGTTCGGAGGCCTACGCTTCTGGCAGCACCGCAATCACTACGTGATCGTGTTCAACGAGTCGATCTCCGGCCTGCAATCGGGCGCGGAGGTCACGTTCAACGGGATCCAGGTCGGCAACGTCGACAAGGTCTCGATCGCGACAGACGATCTCGACAAAGTGCGCGTCGAGATCGACGTCGATGAGGACACACCGGTGCGACCGGACACCAAGGCCCTGCTCCAGATGGCAGGACTTACCGGTCAGAAGACGATCGACCTCGTCGGCGGGACGATCAGTGCGCCTCGCCTCGCCTCGGGCGGGACGATCACGGTCGGTGAGACGACGATGGACAAGCTGCAACGCCAGGCCAAGGAGATCGCCGATCAATCGACCGAGCTGTTCAAGCGCGCCAACAATATCGTCGCGAAGGTCGATGGTGTCATCACGAACCTGTCGGCGCTGACGGAAGGCCCGCAGCTCGGCCAGATCATCAGCGAAACCCATACGGCCGCAGCAAACCTCGCGCGCGCGACCGCGTCTCTCCACACGATGGTCGACGAGAATCGTGTCGCCCTCCGGTCTTCGATCGCATCGATCGATGCCGCCGCGAAAGGGACCTCGGACCTGATCGACGGTCAGGTCGCCGGCGTGCTCGCCAACATCGGCGACATGGTCACGCAGATGAAGGGTGTCGTTCGCGATGACGGCGCGCAGCTGAAGTCGGCGATGTCCGATCTCAG
>JAQBQF010000117.1 GCA_028287115.1 Myxococcales bacterium | reverse complement strand
CTCGAGCTTCGCGCGATCGAAAGGCTCATCGGTCGTGCAGTCGTTGACCTGTTCGAGCGGCTTCGTGCGATTGCCGTCGGCGTCGAGCTCGTCGTTCGGCGCGTAGAGGCAAACCTTGGTCGCCTGGTTACACTGCAGTCGCCAGACTTGGCCCTGTTTGTCGCGCGCGCATTGCACGGGCCGATCGGGATCCATCGCCAGCTCGTCGGCGAAGCCGCGCGCGGGCAGACCGATCCCGATCGCCACGAGCGTGGCGGTGAGAAGTCTCATCGCGTGCGCCGTGGTGCAATCAGCGAACCACGCCCGATCGATCGACGTCGATCGCGATCGCGATTGGTTAGCAACCTCGACCGTGCCTTCGCGTGACACGTGTTGCGCGCGAGCAACGGTCACGAGGTTTCGATCAGCTCTGCGGTCACGCGCAAAGTGCCAACCGTTGCCACGATCCGCAACGGCGTCCGGTCGGTGCCCGCGCTGAGCCACAGCGTGAACGCGATCGGATCCGCGGCGCCGGCGATGTGTCCGTCGACCCTCAACGTCTTCTTGCCATCGAGCTCTTCGGCAAGTGGTTGCGCGACGTCGAGCTTGTAGAGCCGCCCGACCTCGACGACGAGGATCGAGGAAGGATGACCGTCGGGCCGCGCCCACGCGCGCAACCAGCCGAGCGCGGAATGCAGGGTCTGGACGCCCGCGGCGGGTCGGGTCTTGCCATCGATCGTGTAACCGAGCGCATCGAACGAGGCCTCGAAGTGCTTCGTCTCGCCATCGATCTGGAGCGTCTCGCTCGCGCTGCTCGGGCGAGCCGCGGGGCGATCGAGCACGGTCGTCAGCTCGTAGTCGACCGACGAGAATGCGCTCGCGAGGGTCCCGGTCTTGAACCGGCTGTGCACGTCGTCGGTTCCAACGACGAGCTCGGCGCGCCCGATCGTGAGCCCTTGTGCGTGAACGTCCCAGATCATCGACTCGCTCGGTCGCAGGAGCAGCTCGGTCGCGTGGACCGCTTGCGCCTTCTGTGCGATCACGAGCTCGGGCAACGGCTTTGCGATGATGTGGGTTTCGCCACACGAAGCGAGCCACACGACCGCCGCGATATTCCAGAGCTTGCAGTGCATCGAAGCGAGGCGATGCAAGAATCGGCGCGATGACGCCGCGGAATCCCCGGAGGCGGACGCTTGGAATGATCCGACCCGGATCGCTATCCTACCGACATGTCATCGATCGAATTCGTGGATCTCGCGACCGCTCGCGCCTCACGCGGCGTGCGGATCGTCGTCTCGGGCTTCGTGCCAAGCCCGTGGTCAGAAGCGGTCAAAGGACTGTTTCGGGTGCAGGACGTGCCGGTGCTCGCGGTTCGCGCGTCGCGTGATGCCGAGCTCGCAAGCTGGACGCACGCGCAAAACGTTCCGAGCGTGTTCCACGACGACGAGCCGCCGCGTACGGTGTGGTCGCAGATCCTCGCGCTCGCCGTCCGGCTCGGCGCACCCGGAGGCCTCTTGCCGGTCGACCTCGAGCAGCGGGCTGCGACGGTCGGCATGATCCACGAGATCGCCGGTGAGGATGGCCTTGGCTGGAATCAACGGCTGCTGATGCTCGATGCATCGTTCACCACAGATGGCGCACGGGGCTTCGCGTTGCCGATCGCGCAGTATCTCGCGCCGAAATACGGCTACGCGGCGGATCGGATCGCGGGAGCCCGCGCGCGCATCGTCGACGTGCTCCTCGCGCTGCGCAAGAAGCTCGGCTCGAGCGAGTACTTCGACGGCACGCGCCCCGGCGCGCTCGACATCTACTGCGCGACGTTCCTGACGCCGCTCACGATCATCACCGATACAGATTGCCCGGCCTTGAGCCCGGCACTGCGCCAAGCGTTCGCCACAGCCGCGGAAGCGCTCGGCCCTGACGTTCCCGCCGAGCTCCTCGCGCATCGCAAGCGCATGTTCGAGAGCCACCTCGCGTGGCCAATCCAGCTCTGAGCGATCGACCATCAGCGAACGCTTTGTGGTGATCGCTGCGAGTCCTCCGGACGCTCCCGGGTACGCCTTGGGCATGACCAACCACGCGCATCCCAACCACAATCACACGCACGGTCCAGGCTGCGGCCACGACGCCGTCAAGCACGATGGTCACGTCGACTATCTGCACGACGGTCACCTCCACACCGCGAACGGCGAGGAATGCAAGATCGCCGTCGACGCAGCGCATCCGGTCGCGTGCGACCAGGGCCACAGCTGTGCCGGTCACAAAGCCGATCACGTTCATTCCGCGACGTGCGGGCATCCCGCGGTGCCGCACGGCGATCACACCGACTACGTCGTCAACGGTCACTTGCACAACCGGCACGACGGTCACTGCGACGATCACGGCCCGCTACGTTCGGCGTGACTACGATCTCGAACGCCGGCGCAAACCGGCGAGCGCGAGCACGACGCCGAAACCGAGCGAGCCGCCGCCGGTGCTGCAGCCACCACCGCCTTCCAGTTGCAGACCGCCGCCGCCGCCGCCGCTGCCACTGCCACTGCCACTGCCGGATCCCGCGGGGTCGCCCGTCGTCGGATCAGAAGCCGTCCCGTCGAGCGTCGGCGCTCCGCCGCCGCCCCGATCGTGACACGCGAGGTCGCCGCTGAGGCTGTTCGCCGCGCTCGACGAACCGGCCCACACGTACGTCGGCGTGTTGTGATCGAGGCCGTGCAGCTTGAGCATGCTCCACGGAACCGCGACATCGATGAAGTAGTCCGCGTTCCCGCCGATCGTCGTCGAGGTCGAGATCGAGCGCGCATTGGCCGCGAACGTGAACGTCGCGACCGCCGGCAAATCCGCCGGATCCTTGGGATCGTTGGGAAGCGTCGTCGCGGTGTTCGTGTAAATGCCGACGGAGCCCGCTGCACCGGCCACGCCTTCGACGCTGATCAGGAGCTCGTAGGTCCTGCGATCGTTGTCGAGATCGAACTCCATGCCCCACGCAAACGGGTGAACGGAGCCGGCGGGCGCGGGATCTTGATCGAGACGGATCCGCAGATACAGGAACTGCGCATCGGCGGCGCGCAGCCCCGTCGGGGAATTCGTATCGCCGACGAGATCGCGGTCCGCGAGGAATGCCGCGTCGTCCGCGAGACCATCGGTCATGACCGCGCCGCCGCAGCGCAAGGGTGTGTACGCGGCGTCCGCCGGGAACGTGGCCGCGCTCGCGGAGCCGGCCATGATGATGATGAACGCGATCGATGACTTCATCTAACGGCCTCCTGCGATGATGAACTCGACACGACGATTCTTCGCCCGTCCCGCCGGTGCCTTGTTGGGCGCGATCGGTCGCGTCTCACCGAGACCACGCGTCGATAGCCGATCCGCGGCGACCCCGCGCTTGATCAACGCCTCGCGCACCGAGGCTGCTCGCTCCTCGCTGAGCTTCTGATTGACGCGTGGCTCGCCGACGTTATCGGTGTGGCCTTCGACGCGGATGTGACGGGCCTGCGGATTGGCAACCAGCGCCTGTCCGATCTGATCGAGCAGCTGCGTGCTGCGGCCGTCGATCCGATCAGAGCCTGTCGCGAACTGCACTTTTCCGAAGATGTAGATCTTGCCGTTCTCGATCTTGACGTACGTCTTGCCCGGGCAGCCGTCGTGTGCACGATCGCCCTTGAGCTCGGGACACTCGTCTTGCGCGTCCGGGATGCCGTCGTCGTCATTGTCAGGATCGGGACAGCCGTCCTGATCCTGATAGCCGTCCTCGTCCTCCGGTTCGTTGCGACACTCGTCGTCCTTGTCGGGGATGCCGTCGTGGTCGGTGTCCTCGAAGCCTTGATGGCGTGGCGCATCATGCCGGTAGCGAATGCCGCCGATGATCCGAAACGCGGGATCGCCGATCCCGTCGGTGATGCCGCGCGATGCGCCGAGGTAGAGGTCGGCGTTGCCGATCGCGTAGTCGATGCCGGCGAGGAGCTCGAGCGGAAAGTCGGCGCCTCCGACGTTGGCCCTGACTGCTTTTTCCGCGTAGACCTCGCCTCGTAGCGTCAGGGCTTTGGTCAGCGCGAACGAGATCCACGGACCGAGCGTGATCTCGTCGCCCCACGGCAACGCGACCGCGTGATGAGACCGCCAGCGATAGCCGGCATCGAAGCCGAGCCCGAGCCGGCCCGCGTGGAAGGCGAACAGTAGCTCGGGATTGATCGTGAAGCCGCCGGCTCCTCGCGCAGCCTCGTCGTTACCGGTCGGGAAGCTCACCGGGACCGCGAGCCCGAGCAGCACGTGCTGCTTGAGCCTGCCTCGGCGCAACAGCGCGAACTTCGGCACGAGCCGCAGATCGCCGATGCCGGCGTTCGCGTCGAGGCGCGAGCCACCCGCCGCATACGCATCTCCGTCGTAGACCATGTGGATCGGCAGGCCGATGCCGAGCTCGGACCAACCGAACAGGCCGAGCGAGGCGACGAGATCCGTGGTCAGGCCCGTCTTCACGGGCCGGCTCGCGATCGCGCCGGTGTTATCGCGGAGCACCACCTGATCGTCGGCGAAGTTCAAGAACAGCCCGAGACTCCAGCCGAGGTGCGAAGGAACGGATGGATGCTCGTCGACGAACGTGCCTTCGGCGCCGACCGAAGGTACGAACCGCTCGGCATCGAGACCGTCGGCGCGGGCGGTCCGGCCGGCGGCGAATGCAAAGACGACTAAGAGCGCGCAGCGGTGGCGCAGCGTGGTCCCCATCCCGCGATCATAACGCCGTCCGGAGCCGAGGATCGCGTCGGGCCACTCCCGTTGAAAAACGGCATTCGCGCTTACGACTCAGGCAGTTGCAAACTTGCAACAGTGCGTCTTCGTTACGGCCCTAGCGAGCGATCGATGGCGAGGTTACATCGTGGCCATGGCCAACGTAGCTGAGCTCAACAAGAAGCTAGACGACAGCATCCTCTCCGGAACGGCAATGGAGGCCTTCGAGGAGCTGTACGACGACAACATCGTCATGCAGGAGAACACCGAGCCCGAGTACCGGGGCAAGGACTTCAACCGCAAGCGCGAGCAGGAGTTCTTCGCGACCGTCGAAGCGTTCCATGGTGGGCGCGTGCTCGCAACTGCGAGCCACGGCGACGTCTCGTTCTCCGAATGGGAGATGGAAGTCTCGCTCAAGGGCATGGGCCGGATCACGATGACCCAGGTCGCCGTCCGCCGCTGGAAGAACGGCAAGATCGTCCACGAGCGCTTCTATCACAAATGAGATCGCGGCCCGTCCTCGGGATCAGAACGCAAACGGATAGGTGAACGAGCCGCCGTTGACGCTCTTGCCGAACGTCGTCTTGCGCATCGCGGAGGCAACGCACTCGCCGAGCGCCGGATCCGGTGATTCACTCACCGAGACTTCGCGGACGTGGCCATCAGCACCGACGGAGATCGCGAGCTTGACGGTGCCCTTCGCCGCGGTCTTTTCGCCGCAGGCGATCACGACCGGCTTCACTTTCTGAACGCCGGCGATCACCATCGGACGCGTGATCTCGTCGGGGACCGTCGAGCGTGGTGTGAAACCAGTCTCGGCGGGCCGGTAACGTTGGCAACATGGGCGCGCGTAATGCTCGAGTACGCACGAGACCTCGTCGCAGTCCGCGGCGACCGGTACCGGGGGCGGCGCCGGTGCCGGCTCGGGTGCCTTCGCGATCGGCTCGGCGGGCTCCGCGACGCGCGGCGTGGGACTTGCCGGCGGCTTGGGCACGGGTTTGTCGGCTCGCGGTCTGGCCGGTGCCTTTGCCACGGGTCGCGGCTCGGGCTCTCTCGCGTCCGGCGGCGCGGGATCCGGCGCCTCCATCACGATCTCTGGCTTGTCGACGGCGGCGTCAACTTGGACCGGCGCCGGTGGAATGACGACGGGCGTCGGAGCTGGCTCGCGCTCGGCGGTGCGCACCGGCGTTGGCTTCGCGGCGTTGTCCGGGAAAAACTTCACGACCGCCACGAAGCTCGCCGCGGCGAGCACGATCGCGCCGATCACGAGCACGAGCACCTTGTTGCTGCGCCGCAGAACCGGGTACGCGAGCTCGCCGCGTGGCAGATCATTCGTCGTCGTTCCCGATGGCCGACCCAGCGGAATCGGTCGAACGCGCGTGGTGACTTGCGCTTGAGCGCGCGGCACTCTTGGTGGCGGACCGGCGACGGTCGGCGCGGCAGGCGGCGCCGTTGCGGGCACCGCCGGTGGGATCGGCTTCGCCGTTGCGACACTCGCGGGCGGTGCGTTCGGCGTCGCGACGGGCGGCGCCGACATCGGCTTTGCGGGTGCGTGCCCGACCTGTGTGGTTTGCGAGACCGCCGGTGCCGGATCTGACGCATCGACGAGTGCGCTTGCCGCCGCAGCCGCCGCGGCGCGCGGCAGGATCGTGACCGGTTTCGCCGGCGTCTCCGCGCGCGGATTGCGTTGCGGCTGCTCGTCTATCGAGGTTGTCAACGGTAACAGCACGGGCTGCGTCTCTGTTTCGACCTGATCGTCGGTGACATCGAGAAACTCATCCGCGCCCGGAGGAAGTCGCGGCAACAACCCCGCGAGATCGATCGGACGCGTCGGCGCATCGTGATCGGCCGCGCTGAGCGCGATCTGGCGCTCGAGCTTCGCGACATCGATCGGCTTCGTCGGCGGATCGTCAGGAGGCCGCACATAGCGCGAGACCTGCCGGGCGGACCGTGATGCAGCGGAATCCCCGGAGGGGGACGACTCGGGCTTCGCCGGCTCGGGCTTGGCAGACATCGATCCGCTCGGCGGCTCCGGCGTCGCTTCGATCGGCGCGCGCTTGACCTGCTCGGGCGCCGGCGATCCTGTGATCGGCGGCTCGCGCTTCACCGGCTCGGACTTCGCGGGCTCGCGCTTCACGGGCTCGGACTTCGCGCGCTCGCTCTTCACCGAGTCGGGCGTAATCGGCGTTGATCCGATCGCGTGCTCTCGTTTCATCGGCTCGGGCTTGGCGAGTGCTAGCGGGGACTCGTGCTTGGAGTGCGACGGCCTGATCGGCGGCTCGACTTTGATCGGCAGTGGTGTCGCCGGACGCTTCGGAGCGACCCCGCTTCCGGTGACGGTCTTCTCGCTGGTGATCGATTCCGGAATCGCCGTCCGGACGGGTGGCGGCGGAATCGCGGGGATGATCGGCTTCACCCCTCCGGGATTCCCTCGGGCTAGGGATGCGCGTCCTCGCTTCGCTGCGGGCGCGGTCGATCCATCGCCCTCGGTCACCGGCAGCTTCGGCAGCGGCGGCATCGCCTGCTCGGCTCGAAATCGTGCGATCTGCGTGACGAGGTTTTTCGGCTTCGTCGCAGAATCGAGCTGCGGGACGATCAGCTTGTCCATCGCGGCACCCACGGCACCGACGGCCGCCGGCAACACGAACACGAACGTCCGCGTGCATTGCGCGGCCTCGGCATTGCTCAACATCGCGCCCGGACCGAGGTCCTGATACGCGAGCCAGCGGAACAGATCCGTGAAGCCAGGCACGGTCTGCGTGATCAGCGGTGCGAGCGCGGCGTGCGCGGACTCGCTCTCGATGCCACCGCTCGCGATCACGACGTCGATCTTGGGATCTGCGATCCAACGCGAGAGCTGCTGCCGGATCGCTTCTTCGGTGTCCTTGACGATCTCGCGCGCGGCGATGCGATGGCCCGCGGCCGTCAGCCGATCCGCAACCACCTTGACGGTCGCGAGATCCGCAGTCGTCGGATCCTCCGCGATCGCGAGCACGGCGATGTTGCAGATGAGGTCCATCTCGACCCCCAGGAGGTTATTACGGCCGACGCAGCGCGTCTCTCCTTATGTGGGTGTCCGAGCAGCCCCGCGACCGTTAGTGGCGCACGACCTTCTTCTTCACGGCCGGGACTTTCTTTGTCGCGACGCCCTTCTTCGCAGGCTTCTTCGTCGGCGGCGCCGCGGACGAGATCGCGTCGGCGGCATCCGCCACGACGGGCTTCGTGTCCGCTGGCTCGGGCTTCGTCTCGACCGCGACGGCTGCTACCGGTTTCGGCGCGACGGCGGCCGCGATCGGAGGCGTGACCTCGGGCTTTGGCGTGACCTCGGGCTTCGATGGCGGCGAGGCCTCGGTGGCCGAGCCTGTGGCGGCAACCGGTGGCTTGGCTCCATCGTCCGAACCTCCGGACAGTACGGCGGCACCGACGCCGACCGCGGCGAGACCACCGAGCGTTCCAAACACCAGCCAGCGCGGCACGCGCGACTGTTTCTTCGCGGGCACCGGCGCGAAGTCGTCGGCACCGACGACGAGGCCGCCCCAGGTACTCGCATCGTTCTTAGAAGTCTTCTGAGCCGGCGGCTTGGGCGGCGATGCCGCGAGGATCTGATCGATCGACAGCGGCATCGTTGGCTCGGGCGGCGGCTGCTTCCCCATCTGCCCTCAAGTCTAGTCGCATAGAGTCGGGCTTACCACTCGCGCACGACTTCCGCCTGGCATAGGATCGTGTCACCTGTGCGCGCCGAACCCACAGGGACGAGGGCCTCGCCCCTCGACCCTTCGCATGCGGTGGTGGCCCTCGATGACGCGAGCGATCGCGAAGAAATCTTCGAGCTCCTCCTCCGCGCCGCCCGCTCGAGAGCGCGCTTTGCCGCCCTGCTCTCGGTCCATAACGACCACATCCGGGGACGGAGGGCGATCGCGGACACCGGCCTCGACGGCTCTCGAGTCGATGGCATCCGGATCCCGCGCAATACGGTGCCCGCCTTCGAGGCCGCGATCGCGTCGCGCGCACCTTCTGTCGGAGCGATCGCGACCAGCGAGCCGTTCGTCGATGGCCTGCTCGAGCTCCTCGGCGGCCCATCGCAAGCCGCGCTCGTGTTGCCGATTACGGTCGGCACGCGAACTGTCGCGTTGATCGTCGCTCACCGCGGAGCGACCGGCCTTACGCTTGCGGAGGTCGCCGATCTGTTTCCGCTCGTCACCGCGAGCAGTCCTGCGCTCGCCCGCGTGCTCGCGACTCGTTCGAAGGCCGCGATCTCGAGCAAGCCGACGCTGCGTGCCGATACCAGCGCCGGCTACGACGTCGAGCTGATCATCCCGAACGTCGCGAAGAAGCGCGACGCACTCGAGGCTCATCGCAAGAACCACGCCTGGGAAGAGCTCGCCGATGCGATCCGTGAATTGATCCGCGATGGCGTCGATAGCGGCGATCCGGACGAAGACGAGCAGCTCGTCCTCTTGATCGAGCTCGGACACATCGAGTCCGAGAGACTCGGCCGCTCCGATCGCGCGATCGAAGCGTGGCGCAGTGCGCAGACGATCGACGCCGGGGATAGCCGGGTCCTCGACGCCCTCGAAGGTCTGTTCGTGCAGCAGGGCAACTGGCCGGAGTGCGCCGATCTGATCGAGAAGCGGGTCGCGCTCGCCGATGATCTTCCGCAGCGGATCGCGCTACTCCTCAAGCTCGGCGCGCTGGCTCACGACCGTCTCGACGACGACGAACGTGCAGCGGGTGCGTACGAGCGGATCCTCGGCTGGGATCCCGGGAACGAGACCGCGGCTCGCGAGCTCGAGGACTTGTACTCGGCGCGCGGCGAATGGCCCGCGCTCGCCGCATTGCTGCTTGATCGCGCGTCGCGCCTAGAAGATCTGCAGAGCAGCGTCACGGCACTCGAATCGGTCGCGCAGATCTATGAAGACAAGGTCGGGGACGCACGTTCCGCATTCCTCGTCTGGCTCGCCGTGTTCCGGCGCGACCCGGCGCGACCCCGTTTGCTCGAACAGCTCGAACGCCTCGGGCCGGTCGCGGACGCGTGGGACGAGATCCTCGCCGAGTCGCGATCGCTCGCCGACGAGCTCGAAGCCGCGCATCCCGACGCGGCCGCCGGCGTCTGGCACCTGGTCGGACGATGGACGCGCGATCACGTCGCGAATCGTGACGATGCAGCCAGTGCGTTCGAGCGCGCGCTGCGCCTGCGGCCCGCCGACCTCGAAGTGAAGGCCGAGCTGCTCGAGATCCTCCGGGCCGATGGCCGCTGGCAGGATCTGATCGCGCTGCTCTCGCAACGCGCCGAGACCGAGCAGGATCTCGCGCAACGGAGCGAGCTCTACTCCGAGCTCGGCGAGATCTATGATGCGCGCCTCGGCCAGCCCGCCGAAGCGATCACGTTCTACGAGCGCGCCCGAGCACTCGAGCCCGAAGCGACACCGGTGCTGCTCGCGCTGCATCGCCTGCATCGTGCCGCCGAAGCGTGGGAGCCGCTCGCCGAGCTGTTGCCGCAGCTGATCGCGGCGCTCGGACCGTCGGCAAAGCGAGCCGCGCTCGTCGATCTGCAGGTCGAGCTCGGGACGATCCTCGCCGATCATCTCGGCCGTACCGACGACGGAATCAAGGCGTTCTCGGACGCGCTCGCGCTCGAGCCTAAACATGCGGCGGCCTTTCAGGGTATCCAGCGGATCTATCAAGCGACCGGCCAGACCGAGGCGCTCCTCGACACGACGGAAGCCGAGATCGACGCCGCCGCCCGCGCCGATCAGCTGAAGCGCTATGGCGAGCTCGCGACCGCATGGCAGGACCGCGCGCGGTTCGATCGCGCGGCAGCTTGTTGGCAGAAGCTGCTCGCACTCGAGCCCGCGAATGTCGTCGCACGCAAAGGGCTCGTCACCGCACTGCGCGGCAACGAGCAATGGGGCTCGCTGATCGTCGCGCAACGCGCATTGCTCGAGGTCGTGACCGATTCCGCCGAGCGGGTCGCGAAGATCCTCGATCTCGCGGAGGTCCTCGACACCAAGCTCGACGATGTCGACGGTGCGATCGCCGCGTATCAAGACGTCCTCCGTCTCGACGCGAATCATCCTCCGCCGGGGATTCCGCAGCATCATCGCGGCGCGCTCGATGCGCTCGCTCGGCTGTACGATCGCGCAGAGCAGCTGCAGCCCGCGCTCGGCGTCCTCCAGCGCTTGCTCGACCAGACGACCGACGCGAAGGCGCGCGCCGATCTGTTTCAGCGGCTCGGCAATGTTCACCTGAACGCGCGCGACGTCGTCAACGCCCGGCTGAACCTCGTGCAGGCCGTCGGGCTCGATCACGAGAATGCACGAGCACACGAAGGCATGGCTCGCGTATACATCCAGCAAGAAGAGCTGGTATCCGCGGGTGAAGAGCTGGTTCGTGCCGCGGAGCTCTCGAACAATCAGTACGATCAGATCCGGTGTCTGATCGACGCCGCGTGGCTGTACCGGCATCGGCTCGCCGATGCGACGCGGGCGCGCGAGTGCTTGCTGCGGATCCTCCAGGTCGAGCCGGAGCATGGCGACGCGAAGCTCGCGCTGGCGGAGCTCCTCCACGACACGGCGCAGTGGGAGACCCTGTGGCCGCACCTCGAGGAGCAGGTCCACAAGGCAAAGGCCGAACCGAGCATGCCGGCCGCCGAGCGGCTCGAGATCTATGCGAAGGCCGCGCGCTGTGCGGTCGAGCTCGCGAAGTTCCCGGACGCGATCGCGCTCTATGACCTCGCGGTGCCACTGGATCAGACGCCGTCGACGCTCGTCGAACGTGCCGACGCGCTGTATCGCAGCAAGGCGCTCGATCAAGCGGCGTCGGCGTACCAATCGCTGGCGCTCAAGCATGCGACGACGCTCGATCGGACGCAGCTCCTCGGGGTCTACCGCCGGCTCGCCGAGATCCATACGGCGCTCGGCAAGGCCTCGCAGGCGCAGCTGTTCCATCAAAAGGTCCTCGATCTCGATCCGGCCCATCGCCCGACGCTCCAGGATCTCGCGGAGCTCCACGTCAAGCGGCTGCGCTTCGACGAAGCGATCGCGAGCTGGCGTGCGATCGTCGCGATCGCCCCACCGGCGGAGCGGGTGCCGTTCCTCGAGCGGATCGGCGATCTGTATCGCGACAAGATGAAGAACGCGCCGCGCGCGATGTCGACGTATGTCGAAGCGCTCGAGCTCGACTCCGGCAACCGCCGGATCTTGCAACGGCTCCTCGATCTGCAATCCGAAGCTGGGCAGTGGAAGGCCGCGGTCGAGACGATCGGCCGGTTCCTCGATCACGAGACCGATCCGGCGCGCCGTGCGGCATATCTGCTCGCGTCGGCCGAGATCCGCCGCACCGAGCTCAAAGACCGACCGGGCGCTCTCGAGGGTTACGAGAGCGCTCTCGACGAGCTCGCGCGAGAGCAACCGCTCAGCGCGGCGACTCGCACGCGCGCGTTCGAGGTGTTCCGGATCGTCGACGAGATCGTCACCGCCGACAAGAACTGGAAGTATCTCGAGCAGTCGTATCGGCGCATGATCAAGCGCATGCCGAAGGACGATGCCGTCCTGATCCAACTGTGGCATTCGCTCGGCGAGATCTATCGGACGCGGCTCCAGCATCCGCAGAGCGCGATCGAGGCGTTCGAGATCGCCCATTCGCTCGATCCCGAGAAATCCGCGCAACGCGCGCGCATCCTCGCCGATCTCTACAGACAGATCGGAACCAAGCAGCCGCAGCAGGTCTCGCAGCGCGCCGCGAAGCTCGTCGAGACCGATCCGACGAACCCAGATGCCTACCGTGCACTCGGGCGGACGAGCCTCGAGGCAGGTCGCGTCGATGAAGCGTGGTGCGTCGCACGCGCGCTGGTGCTGCTCAAGAAGGCCACCGCCGACGAAGAGGCGCTCTACAAGAAATACCTCGCGCACGAGACCCGCAAGGCGACCGGCATCCTCGACGAGGACTCCTGGGCGTTCGTCCGCCATGCCGACGAGGACCGCACGATCAGCTCGATCTTCGCGCTGATCTGGGAAGCGCTGGTCGCACTCCGTGCCGGGCCCGCGAAGAGCTTCGAGCTCAAGCCGAAAGAGCGAATGCCCGTCGAGGACGGCACGCGTGTGATCGCGAAGATCTTCCGTCACGCTTCGCGGCTGCTCAACGTCGCGTTGCCCGACGTCTATGTTCAGCCGCGGCGTCCGGGACGGCTCCTGCTCGCGAATTGCGTCGAGAAGGGCCGCCTCGTCCCCGCGGTGATCGTCGGCCGCGATCTGATGACCGGTTATCGCGACACCGAGATCGCCGCGTCGGTCGGCGCGATGCTCGCCCTGCTCCGCCCCGCGTCTTACCTGAAGCTCACGCTACCGAGCGTCGACGAGCTCGAGGCCGCGATCGCCGCAGCCGCCTTGCTCGTCGGAAAGAAGGGCGTCGGTCGGCCGCAGCTCGAGCCGATGACGAGCGCCTTCGTGCCCGAGCTCCAGAAGCGGCTGACGCGGACGATCGGCGAGGCGCTCGTGCCGCTGGTCAATCGGCTCCCCGATCAGGTCGATCTCGCGCGCTGGCGCAACGCGGTCGATGCAACGGCACAACGCGCCGGACTCCTGGTTTCAGGCGAGCTCGCCGGCGCGACGCGCATGCTCTCGACCGAGGCCACCGCGATAGGCGGGCTGCGCCCGAGCCAGCGCGTGCAAGATCTGATCGGGTACTCCGTCTCGCCGAGCTACTTCTCCGCGCGCCGCCATCTCGGCATCGCGGTCGGCTGATCATTGTTCAGCGCATCCGCCCCACGGTGACCTTCGCACCGATGAACGCCCAAGACGTGTCGACGTGCGGTCTACCCCACGGAAAGCGCGCTCGTCGTGCTCCCAGCTCACATCGCGCGTACGGCAGCGGCCACATCGTGCGCATCGTGGGTCGGCACAATCGCTGCACCGACGACGAACATGCGTTCGAAGCTTATCAACATGATGGTCGGAGCCTCGCTGATCGCGGGATCCGCGTGTGCGACGAAGAGCGGCACCGGTGCGGGCATCGGCGCCGTCGGCGGTGGAATTCTCGGCGGCGCCTTCGGCGGTACGACGGGCGCGCTGATCGGTGCGGGTGCAGGCGCTCTCGTCGGGTTCGCCGCCGGCAAGTCGTTGGAAGAAGAGGACCGTCGTCGAATGGCGTACGCGTTCGAGACGAACCAGCCGACGCAATGGCGGAATCCCGACACGGGCTACGCGTATCAAGTGCAACCGATTCGCACTCGCGTCGAAGGCTCGCAGGAATGTCGCGAGTTCCGCATGCTCGCCGAGAGCGGTCCGCAGCAACCCGAAGAGGTGTACGGAACTGCGTGCCGGCAACCGGATGGCACCTGGCAGTTGATGAACGGCTGAGCACGGCCCTCGTCATCGCTCGTGAGGTCGCGGCATACTCCGATCGATGACGAAACGCTCGCCGCTCGTGATCGGGGTCGCGTTCGCGATCATCGCGGCGGTCTCGTTCGGCATCACCGCGCCGGTGGTCGCGTGGGCGAGCCACTCGGCGGGCTCGCTGGCGACCGCGTCACTACTCTACGCGGGTGCCGCGGTCAGCGCGATCGGTGCGCGTCTGATCGCGAAGCGATCACCTAACTCGCTCGTCCGCACCGATGCGCTCCGAGTCGCGATGATCGCGCTGTTCGGAGCCGTGCTCGCACCGACGCTCCTCGTGTGGGGTCTGCACCGGACGGGCGCGCTCACCGCATCGCTGATGCTCAATCTCGAGGCCGTGTTCACGGTGCTGTTCGCGTACGTGATCCAGCGCGAGGCGATCGGATCGCGCGTGTGGATCGCCGTCACGTTGATGGCCGCCGGCGGTGCAGCGCTGAGCCTCGACGCGGCGACCCGCACCGCCGGCGGTGTGATCGGTGCCCTCGCGGTTGCCGGCGCGACGATCGCCTGGGCGCTCGACAATACGTTGACGCAGCCCCTCTCGACGCGCGACCCACTCGATGTCGTCGGTGCCAAGGCCGGGCTCGGCGCGACGTCGACCGCGATCTTGGCGGTCGCCCTACACGATCGCTGGCCGGAGACGCGCGACACGGCGATCCTCCTCGCCTGCGGGATGACCGGCTACGGGCTGAGCCTCCGGTTCTACATCCTCGCGCAGCGCCGGATCGGTGCGGCCCGAACCGGCTCGGTGTTCGCGCTCGCGCCGTTCATCGGCGCGCTCGTGTCATGGATCGCAGGTGAGCGAGCGATCGGCACGTGGGCGCTGGCGTCGATCGCGCTGTTCGCGATCGGCGTCTGGCTACACCTGACGGAGAAGCACCGCCACGCGCACACCCATGCTGCGGTCGAGCACGCCCATCTCCACCGGCACGACGACCACCATCATCTACACGACCACGATCCGCCGGTCATCGGCGAGCATTCCCATCCGCATGCCCACGAGCCGGTGACGCACGATCACGAGCATCATCACGAGCACGACGACCACCACCACGAGCACCGCTAGCTATTGGATGACGGTTCCCGGCTGCGACGCGGTCACCGACCACTGGAAGTTGTCGATCACCGCGAGCGAATCGAGCGCATGATCGCTGGTGTCCCAGATCGCGATGCGGACCTTGATGATCTCGCCGCCGACGACGTTACCGCTCGTCGAGAGCCAACCGGTCCCACCACCGATCTGCGCGCCGGTACAGCCGAGGAACCCAGCGCCCGGATCGGCCGGCTCCATGCCGGTACCGGCGAGCTCTGCAGTGCTCGCGCACGACGAGATCGTGCCGCGCGTCGCGCCGGGTGCGCAGCCGGTGACGCCGTTGGTGCACTGCTTGAACAGGCCGGTATTGCCATACGCGAGGTTCACACCGACGGGATACTTCTTCATGGCCGCGTCCGTGTAGAACGCGAGGTTCTTGTCGGTCGGGTTCGCCGGCATCCCGGTCCATGTCGAATCGAGCAGCACGACGAAGAAGTCATTGAATGCCGAGCACGTCCACTCGGGGAACTCCGAGCTGAAGAAGTTCGTGTCGATCGTAAACGAGCTCGCGTTCGTCGGAACGCGGATCGTGAGCGTCAGCATCACCGGATCGTTCGCGGTGGTCCCGCCCGGGCCCGGGCAGCCCGGTGCGTTCGGCAGCTTGTTGCCATTCGCGGCGTAGAAGTCGGCCGGGTACGGCGACGAGGTCATCATATCCGCATCTTCATTCGTGTCCGGGGCTGGATTCGTGTCCCCGGTGGCAGCGGCGTTGCCCGTCGAGAGCAGCACGAGGCTCGCGCCCGCCTTCGGTGTGGTGCCCGTGCCGTAGTGCGGCCTGATCGAACGCGCCAACACGTTCGGCGTACCGGCGCCATTCGCGAGCGTGAGGGTCGCGCTGATCACTCCCCACTTCTTGTCGGTCATCGTCGTGGTCTGGCAGAGCTCCATCGCCTTCGCGTAGTCCATGCCGGTGCTCGAATTGGATGCGAGCCCCGTGTCGCAGGTCGCGGCCACGGTCTCGTCGATCATGCCGTTGCAGTTGTCGTCGACGCCGTTGCCGGGGACTTCGAAGGCGCCGGGATTGACGAGCTTGGGATCGCTGCACACCGACGTCGAGTCGCAGCAGTCGCCACCGCACGTCGTGAAGCCGTCGCCGTCGAGATCGACATCCTCGTCGACCATGCCGTTACAGTTGTTGTCGATTTGATCGCCGCAGACCTCGGCGGTCGGAGTGACTTCCCCATCGCAGCTGCCCCAGATTCCACTCGGCTGGCACGTCTTCATGCCACCGTGACACGGACCAACACCCGCCGTGCTCGAGTCACCGTCGTAGCAAGCCGAGGTCTCGCCGGGACTGCAGGCCACCGACCCACCGTCGCCTCCATTTTTTGCGGAGGGCCCGCACGCAGCAATCACGGCGACGATGGCGAACGCAGGAATCGAAATCCGAAACAACATGGGACCTCCGCGCACGCAGCATACGCTCGGCGTTGTTTCGTCAGCACGTGAAAACATCGGACGCGACGCAGATCGCGTGGGGCGGTTTTCATCACGCAGTGCAGCACTTGCACATCATGCGCACGTCGTGAGGTCTCACGTACGCGCCGCTGAAATGCGCGATCAACACAAACCACCTCGTGCCGATTGCCAAGCGCGCCGTCACATCTTTGATCGCGCCGAAAGCTCCAGCTCGAACAATCGGCAAGCGTTATCCGATCCTTGGTGCGAGTCCCGATCGGTTGAACAGAGCCGCCGTCGCGCGATACCCTCGATCCGTGGGTGATCAAAGCGACCGGCTCGGTTCCAGCGGCGTGTTCAAGGCGATCGTGATGAGTGCGCGCAAGTTCAAGCGCGCGGTCACCGGCGCCGACGACGACCTGACGCCCGAAGCACAGGGAATCGGCGACAAGATCGCCCAGGCCTTCGTCGCCGGTCGGTTTGCCGACGTCCACGCGCTCGGTACGGCGGCGTTTCAGCGCCGCACGAATCGCGAGCCATTCGTGACGAGCTGGCGAGACGCCTTGCGCGATCGTGGTCCGTTGACCGGCTTCGAAGTGTCCAACGCCGGCCAGATCGATCTCGGCTTCATCCCCGGGCTCGAAGAGACGCCGCAAGACCAGTTCGTCGCTTTCATCGAGCTCGCGTTCTCGAGCCCCACGGTCCCGCTCGACGATGAAAAAGTCTTCACCGTTGGCCTCGTGTTGCTCGACGAAGGCGGCTCGATCCGCGTCGGCGCGTTGCACGCCCGGTAGTCTTCAGATCTCGGCGCAGCAGCCGAGCCCTGCAAGGGGCGTCGGCGAACCATACTAAGTAGAGCTCCCCGCAAGTTGGTGATCACCTCTGCGACGTGGGCCGTAGGGGTAAGCGAACGACCAGACATCAAGCTCGCCGGACGCCCGTGACGAGCATGTAGTTCTTGCCGGTGACAAACACCTCGTACCGGTGTTGCTGGAGATATTTCCGGTACAGCGCGACGTCCTTGACGAGGAGCCCGAGCTCCGGCTGGCGAAAGTTCTTCATCCGCGTGCCGAACTCGGTCTCGCCGTCGACGTATCGACAGTTCGGAAACCCGAAGATCGCGGCGCCCGGATCGCGAACGTGGTGAGCGATCACGTGCCGCAGCAGCGCCCGATCATCGATGCCCGGACTCTGCAGGGTCCCGATCGACACGACGAGATCGAACAAGCCGAGCGCGAGCGGCTCGAGCATGTTGAGATCGCCTTCCACGAGCTCGACGTTGGCACCCATGAACCGCTGCCGCGCGACCGCGAGCGCCGACGCGCTGTGATCGACACCGACGAAGCTGGCATCGCCCAGCAGCGACATCATCAACGCGAGCTCGTCGCCGGTATTGACGCCCAGATCGAGGATCCGCGGCCGTCTATCCTCCTTTGGTAGCCGGCAGCGCTGCACCGCCTCGCGCAGATCGATCACGAAACCCGGATCTTCGAGCTTCGAGATCCGCGCGAATCCCGATTCGGAGCCATACCGCTCGGTCGTCTCGGCGCCGGCCGGCTTCCAGCGCGCATTCGGATCGAGACGTTCGAAGGTGAGCTCGACGAGCGGCGCCCGGGTCATCCGCGGCGTGCGCAGGCGCAAGCCGAGCCGCTCGGCGAGATCGATCCAGACGCGAAACGGCCGGTGAACATACGTGACCCCTTCATGCTCGACGAGCTCGCCGGCGTATCGCCCGCGCGCGAGATCCGGATCGACGACCTCGAACGTGACCGTGGGCACTCCTCCGGCGAGCGCTCGCTCGATCACTTCGATGATCTCCCGCAGGGACTCCCCGCGAAACTCCGGCATGGTGTGACGACCTTGCCTGCTCGGACCTCCGTTGTGGACTCGGGGGACAAGTTTCAGAGTGGGGTATTTCGCCGCGAGCGAGGTCTGTTCGGTCGGTCTCACGCGTGCAGGGTGAGACAACTGCGACCGTAGTGAGTACCGTTCTCGGGATGCGAATCCTGGCTGCTGGTCTCGCAATGTTGTCAGCGTGCGCGAGCGGGCCGGATCCTCGACCCGAGACCGCCGACTACATCATCGAAGCGATCCTCGTGCCCTACTGCGGCCGCGGTGGTTGTCACTCGTCGGTGGCGCGGGCGAGAGACATGAGCTTTGACACCATCCCCCGTGCCATCGCGGCACTCCACACCTTGCAGCACGGAGTTCCGATGGTCGTTCCCGGCGATCCCGCGGCATCGCGCCTGTTCACGGTCCTCAGCGACAGCAGCAAGATCATGCCGCCGGATGTTCCTCTCCCGCAGGCGGACATCGCCTTGATCGAGCGATGGATCGCCGCCGGCGCTACAGGGCTGCAATGATCCGGGCACCGCTGTTCGGGCTCGCCGCTACGCTTGCAGCGATCGCGTTTCCGGTCCGCGCCTTGGCCTATCCACAGTTCCAGCTCAGCAAAGATCAGACGTGTGCGAGCTGCCACGTGTCTCCGGCGGGCGGTGGCCTGCTGGGCGAGAATGGCCTCGCGGTCGCCGAACAGATGTCGACCTATGGTGGCGCCCCCGAGGCCGCGCACGGCAAGCTCGTCGGGCCAACTTGGCTACTCGTCGGCGCGGACTTCCGAGCGGGTGCTGGTCTGATCGAAAATACGGGCTCACATCCGAACGCGTTTCCGATGCAGGCCGAGGGCGCAGCGTTCGCTCGTCACGATGCGTGGTCGGTGTACGCGACGCTCGGCGTTCAACAAGGCCACAACCCGGCCACGTACCTCGAGCTCCGCGAGCACTTCGTGATGTGGCAGCAGAGCCCGGGCGCCAGCGAAGGTCTGTACGTTCGCGCCGGTCGGTTCATGCCGGTGTTCGGGCTCCGGCTCGCCGAGCACAATGCGTATACGCGGCAGTTCGGCCAGACACCGCTGTACGGCGAGACGTACGGTGCAGCAGTCGAATACGTTCAGGCGGCATGGGAGGCGCACGTCACGGGTTTCGTGCACGATCCGATTCAGGATCCCGTCGAGCACGGCAACGGTGCGGCGGTGTACGCCGAAGGTCGCGTCAACAAGATCGCGTCGATCGGGATCGAAGGTCGCTACGCGAACAGCTCCGATGATGCTCGGACGGCGGGCGGCATCACGGCCAAGTACTGGATCGCGCCGGCGGACTTGCTGCTGCAGCTCGAAGGTCAGGTGATCCACCAATCCTTCGCCGCGGGTTCCTCGCGCAATCAAGTCGTCAGCTACCTCATGGGATCGTGGTTCTTTCATAGCGGCTGGATGCTCGACATCGGGCTCTCGCAGTTCGATCAGGATCTGAAGGTGAAGGAGATCGATACCGAAGCGCTCGATGCGAACGTGCATTGGTTCGCGACCTCCCACTGGGAGCTGCTGCTGACCAATCGAATCCAGACAATCGCATTCGGATCGGGCGGCAGGAGCTCGGGTTACGCACTGCTGCAGTTCCACTACCGCCTGTAAGCTAGCTGCTCGGCCGTGACGCTCGGGCAATCGCCCATCGCCCGTGGTCGCTTCTCGGTCATGTTCGCGGGCACCTCTCGTTCGGGCAACGGCTGTCGCTGATCGGACTCACGGGAGCGTGTCGCCAAGAAACGTGCGTGCGGTGGCCTGGTTCGTGAACCACCCCCGATCATGACTCTCCCGAAGAACATTCTCGTGCCGGTCGACTTCAGCGAGGCCTCGGAGGCCGCGCTGGATTACGCGGTCGTCCTCGCCGCAAGACTCGACGCGAAATTGCACCTGCTGCACGTCGTCACGTTTCCAGTGCTCGGCGTTCCGGAGGCGGGGATCACGCTGACCCCGAGCGTGATCGAAGATCTGATGACGGAGAGCCAGTCGGCACTCCAGAAGCTCGCCGATGCGAGACGCAACAGCGCGAAGATCGGTGAGGTGATGCTCCGAACCGGCGATCCGCGCGAGGTGATTCATTGGGTGGCAGAAGAGATCTCCGCCGATCTGATCGTGATGAGCACGCACGGGCGACGAGGCATCCGCCGTCTGCTGCTCGGCAGCGTCACCGAGAGTGTCGTGCGAACCGCGTCGTGTCCGGTGCTGACGCTGCGCGTTCCGAAGCCCAGCTCGAAGTGAGCGGTTACTTCGCCGCGATGTGAAGTGCCCGGTGCGTCGCGCCGATGCACTTGTCCATCACGACCGTGAGCCCCGCCGCTTCGGCGCGCTGGGCCGCAGCTTCGTTGCGAACGCCGAGCTGCAGCCACAACACCTTGGCGTGCACCGCGATCGCTTCGTCGGCGATCGCCGGCGTGTCCTCGGACCGGCGGAACACGTCGACGATGTCGATCGGATCCGGAATCTCGCCCAGCGAGCTATACGCGCGCTGCCCCAGCACTTCGGTCTCCTTCGGGTTGACCGGAATCACCCGGTAACCTGCGTGGAGCAGTTGCTTCATGATCGCGTTCGAGGGTCTCTCGGGATTGCTCGACGCACCGACCATCGCGATCGTGCGCGCCTCGATCAAGATCTGCTTCAGCGTGTCATCTGTCGGATTGCTGTGACTCATCGGATCCTTCGCGAAGCTCGTGTCTTCCATACACCGCACCGGCGGAGGAATGCACGCGCTCGACCGACGTGACCGTCGCCACAGCCGCCGCGGTTTCGTTACCTGCTCGTGCCTGCCTTCCACCTTGCTCTCGTGGTGGATTTGGGGCCATCTAGCGGCATGAATCGCCTAAGCCTCCTTCTCCTCGTCCTCCCCGCCTGCGGAAACGATCCGGCCAAGCAGCCCGACGCTGCCGTCCTCCACGATGCACAAGCGATCGTCGACGTCGCTCCGCCCGATGCCGCCGCGCATGTCGAAGGCCTTATCCTCGTCTCGCAGGGTGGCACCGTGGGCTCCGCGAGCACGTCCTCCGGTGTCAGCTCGCAGTTCGTCGAAGGCTCGGTGTTCGGAACCCCACTTGGCACGAGCGGACCTTGCTCGGCGTCTCACATGCCACCGAGCAAGGGCATCTCGGCCGGCACGATCACGGTGACCGGAACCCTGGCGGCGATCACCGCGACGCCCAACGGGGTCGCGCCCCTCGTCGGTTACACGAACGCTCCGTCGCCGCCGAAGCCGCTGTTCGCGACCGGGGCATCGATCACGGTCCAAGCCGCGGGCGCCGCGTTCCCCGCGTTTACGACCACTGTCACCGCACCGGCAGCGGTCGCCGGCGTCACGTCGCCTACGACGATGTCGCGTCAGGGCTTCACCGCAACGTGGACCGCGGGAGCGGGACCCAAGATGTGGGTCCTCATCGTAGGCACCAACGGCTCGAGCTTCGACATCTTGCTGTGTCGCGTCAATGATACCGGTAGCTACGCGGTCCCGGCGGCCGCGTTTGCACTCCTCCCGGCCGCCGATACCCAGGCGAACCTCAGCATCGCCCGTGTCGACGAGAAGATCACCACGTTCGCATCGGGCACCGTCGATGTCGGTGTCGCGACCGAGTTGTCGTCGAGCCCCTTCCCGCTTACCAACTAGAGCGAGGCGACCCATAACCCGACCGCGAGCTCGCCGCCGACGATGTCGCTACGAACGGCCGCGTGCTCGCGCTGGAACTTGATGTTGAACTGGTGTTCGAGCGCTCGCACGAGCGATCCGATCTCCCGTAACGGCGGCGTCGCGTCGAGCAGCTTGAAGTCATCGCGGCCGTGCACGAATGGGATGTCGGTGACGCGAATCCACGTGGCCCGGCCGTCGTGGCTGAAGAAGTAGCCCCACTCTTCGGCGTACACGCTGAGGTGGAAGCGAGTGATGCCGTGATCCAACGGTTCGAAGGTCGCCGGCTGCTCGCCAACCTGCAGCGCGATCTCGACTTCCCAGTTGTTGGTAGTCGGGATGAGCCGGCGCGAGGCGAGCCAGGCATTCGATGCGAGTCGCCCCGCGGTGGACGTCTTCGTCACCGAGCCTCGCTTGTCGAGCGGGAGCGATGGTCGCTTCGGCGTCGGAATACGCTTGCGTGAATCGGCCATCTACGTGCAGCGTGAAGTCATTTGCCTCGACTCCGCCAGCTCACGAAGCGCTCCGCGTGATGTGATTCGTGCATGTCGGCGTGGCCGCGAGGCAGCATGCAGCGGACGCCGCCGCGCTCGTCGCCACAGAGCTCCATCGTCTTGCGCTCGTGGCTCACGATCGGATCCGGGTCGGGCTCGCGTGGCTTCATCCCGTGCTCCTCAGTCGGGTCTCTGGACTGCACCAGTCGCGTGCGCAGCGAAAGCCGTCTTGTGCGCCCGCTAGAATTCGGTCGGTCGCGTTCGGTTCACACGCCACCCGGTCGAGGACGCGACCGAGCTCGTTCCAACGTTGGCTCGACTCACCCGCAGCGGCGGACAGATACGAGCAGCCCTTCGAGGACTGCGGCAGGCGCGCTTCGACTTGACGCTTGACCATTTCGTGGAGCGAGCTCGAACGTTCGAGGACGTACAACCAGCCCAGCGCTTCTGCGGGATCCGCAAACGGGGCGACCAGACACGGAGACAATTGCGCGAGCTGTGCTGAACCGATTCCGAGGTTCACGAGGTCCTGTGCCAGGTACCCCGATCTCGAGCGCTCGCGGAGATCGAGCATCAAATGGAAACCGGGCGTATAGGCCGCCGCCGCCTCCACTGCACATTCGAACCCATAGATCCGGATCAAGCCGTCGACGAACGTCGACCGACTCAGATCGGGACCAACGAGCTTGCGCCAGAACCCGTCGATGTACCCGTGGAATGGACGGGTGTCCAAGTCCAGGCGGGTCAGCATTCGATCGTAGGCCAGCACGCAGCGTGAGGGCCATGCAAGGGATGTGCAGGCCCATGATGCGGTCAATTCTGCCCCTTAGGCTTTCCCTATGTAGCGCTATCGCTCGGTGCGCGTCGCACCTGCGAAACAGCGCTACACATTTAGCATAGCGAGCCGCCGCGCACGCGAGAACCCACCGCACACCCCCGGGCGTGCGATGACGCGCACTTTGCCAAATCAAGCAAACCACTCGGTTCGTGTTGAGCGTTACGCCCCGCCCGCGTGTTGGTCGGCCGAAATGATCGCCCGCGATTGCCCGATGAGACGCGGTTCAAGCTGGCCACGAGTTTTGCACGCGGAGCACACCGTCATGCAACAGACGTCGTGGATGCTCGACCATCTCGCCCACGAGACGCGTGTCCATCATGCGGCCGCAGACGGCGATCGACTCGCGGCGATGGAGCGGCCGACCGAGCAGAGCTATCGCGCGTTTCTCAGTCGCGTGTATTGCTTCGAAGCGCCACTGGAAGCCGCGTTCGCTGCGACGACCGGCTTCAACGCCGGTCTGGTTCAAACGCACACGAGGACAAAACGTCTCGCGGCCGATCTCGAGGCGATCGGCGTCGCCGCGGGTGGGCTCGACATGGGACCGACGCTCGGCTTTGGCGATGTCGCCGATGCACTCGGTTGGATGTACGTCCTGCAGCGAAACACGCTGCTCCACGGTCTGATCTTTCGGCAGCTCCAGTCGAGGATCGGCTCCGTCGTGGAGAAAGCCAACTCGTACCTCACGGCGCACGAAAACACAGCCGGAGCGCGGCTGCGCGAGCTCGGAATCGCGCTCGATACGACGGCGCGACGCACGTACATCGCGGCGCGGATCGTCCATGCCGCCGGTGAAGCGTTTCGGTGTCAGCGCCAGTGGTACGCGTGCGAGGCGTTCCAGCCGAGGCGATCGCGTCCGGCCACGCAAGGACAGCTTCGCGGCCGCGCGGCATAGCGTGGTTGTGGCTGTGCTGCACACTCCGACCTCGTGGTGCGCGAAGGAGCACGCGACGGCGCCGGCGAGTGCTCGCGGTTCTGCGGGTTTGACCCGAGGTCGCCGCCGTCCCGCCATTTGCATGCGCTTCGCGCGTGATCGACAACCTGGTCGTACTCTCGCGCTTGGCGATCGAGACGCGCGGCCACCACGTCGAGGCAGATGCAGACCTCGAACGGTTGCTGTCGTCGCTGGCGACCGGCCAGGACTATCGCCGTTTTCTGTCGCGGCTCTACGGATTCTTGGTTCCCCTCGAGGTGGCGCTCGACGCGACTCCGAACCTCGCCTGCGCGATCGATCTGCGGCCCCGACACAAGGCATATCGGCTGCGCAGCGACCTGATGGCGCTCGGCGTCCGGATCGAGCAGATTGCCAATCTCCCGCTGTGTCGCGGCATTCCGCACGCGTTCCGCGCCCCGGCTCCTGCACTCGGATGGATGTACGTGATCGAGCGCTCGACGTTGCTCCACACCGCGGTCTATCGCCAGCTCGCTCGTTCGCTGCCGGGTGAGATCGCGTTCGCGTCGTCGTACCTCAAGTGTTACGAGGGCACGGTCAGCAGCATGTGGCGAGGCTTTGGCGAAGCGCTCGACGTCGCCTGTGGAAGCTCGGCAGCCGAGGCGGTTAGCGCCGCGCAGGAGGCGTTTCGTTGCCTGCGTAACTGGGGCGCGAACGCGGGGCGCTCTGGTCGCTGGACGATCCAGGTCAGCCGATCGCGCTAGAGCGAGGTGATCCAGGCGCGGACGAGCGGTTCGCAGCCCGCGATCGAGCTGCGGATCACGGCGTGATGGCGCTGGAAGTGGACGTGGTAACGCTGCTCGAGGTCCCGCATGAACAGCCCGATTGCCTTGAGCGACGGGGTCGAAGCGAGCACGTGGTGATCATCGCGGCCCCTGACCGAAGGGATGTCGGTCACGCGGACACAGGACACGCGACCGCCATGACAGAACAGATAGCCCCATTCGTCGGCAGCAATGGTGATGTGAAATCGCGTATCGAGTGCTTCACTGAACGTAGGTGACGCGGGTCGAGGTGCGATATCGACCTCGAGCTCGACGATCCACGGCTTTCCGGCGGGCGGAAAGATCCCACGTGCGACAGCCCACGCGCTCACCGCCAGCGTCGCCGCATTCGACGACAGCCCGCGCGGCGTACCCAACGGATGAGACGACGGCGTCACCGTTCGCGCCGCCGCCACCTCGGGCGGACGCGATGGAGATTTCGAGCGTTTGCCTTCTTCGTTCACGAAGCCGATCAACTCGCATCAAACCGAACGCCGCGCCAGTGTGCGTACACGCTCGGAGATCAGCGCGCGAAACCGCGCGGTCGCGACTCGCGAACGCAACGCATGCTGCGTATTTTTTCGATGATGTTCGCGACGACTCGCGGGACGGGCGGCGTCATCGCGACGCACACGGATTGCATTGCTCGGCGCAGGAAGTGATTGCGACGCCGAAGCACGCGTGTAGTACGGGCCGCGACGACGAAGGCGCTTACGGGTCCATGTACGACGGTGTCACAGCACCCCTTCTCTCAATCCTCTAGGAGCGCCTTGTTCACAGCACTGGTCATCGAACACGATCCCTCACACAGCGAGTGTGTGCGAGAAGCACTCTCGGACGCCGGCTGCCTCGACATCGAGAGCGTGAGCTCGGACCACGAAGCCGAGACGCTTGCGACGGAAGGCGGCCGGGTACCCGATCTGGTCATTGTCGACGTATCGGGCCTCGAGCTCCGCCCGTTACAACGCCTCGCCAAGCGCTTTCGCGATGTGCCGATCCTCGCCGTGTGTAGCGAGCTTGCGATGGACTCGGCCTTCGCGGCCGGGGCGGTCGACTGCATGACAAAGCCGGTCCGCACCGGCGAGCTGCGCTCGCGAATTCGTGAGGCGCTCCGGCTTCGCAGCGACGCGATTCGTCGCGCGAACCGCGAGCGAAAGCTCTCCGACGCGATCGTGACCTTGCAGAAGGAGAAGCAGGATCTCGAGCGCTTGGTGTGCGTCGATCCGCTGACGGGGATCGCGAATCGGAGGCATACCTTTGCGCTGCTGGAAGCCGAATGGAAACGATCGGCGCGTGAGAGGCTGCCGCTCGCCGTCCTGATGATCGATCTCGACTGCTATCACAGCTACAACGAGCAATACGGTCATCTCGGCGGCGACGCGTGTCTGCAACGAGTGACCGAGGCCATGGTGACGTGCCTGCGTCGCCCATCGGACTTCCTCGGCCGATATGGCGGTGAAGAGTTCATCGCGGTGCTGCCGAACACCGACGCCGTCGGCGCCAAGATCGTGGCCGAACGCTTGCGCGCCGCCGTCGAGGCACTCGGTATTCCGCACGAGGCTTCGAAGTGCTCGCGTGTCGTGACGATCACGGCGGGCTTCGCATCGCTACGAGTTCTCGACGATGTGTCGCTCGACAAGCTCGTCGCCGCCGCGGATGCGGCGCTGCTCCACGCGAAGGCGAACGGACGAAACCGGATCCACGGCGTTGCCCCCCTCGTGCGACCGACTCGGATGTCCGCACAACTCTGGCAGCGTTTCGCGCCGGTGTTCGCCGATCCATGGTTCGCCGATCGGATTCCCGTGTTCCTGGCGGAGGTCCGTGATGATGCGCGAGGCATCTCCGAAACGTTGCGTGCGGGCGAGTTCGAGTCGATTGGCACGACCGCGCGCGACTTGAAGAGCTCGGCCGCCGAGTTCGGCTTCCTCGTGATCGCGCGACTTGCCGGCGAGCTCGAGCAGGCCGCTCAACAGGAACAGGCCGTGGCCGCGCGCGCGGCCGCCGACCAGCTCCTCCAGTATGTCACGCACGTCCAGGTCGTGTACCGGCGACCGATCGAAGCATCGATCGTGAACCCCGTGCTGCCCTGTGCGCCGGGCACCTGAGCGTGAGCTCTGGCTTCGCGGCGAGCGTGATCGCGAGACCAGCGATGACGACGGAGTCTAGCGGCTTGGTCTCAGATCTCGATCTCGACGCTGATCGGCTCGTGATCCGAAGCGCGCGCGCCGTTCGGGCGTGGCCGCTCGACGCGAGCACCGAGCGGCGCGAGGCCGCGGCCCGCGAACCAATCGAGGCGCGCTTCGACGACGCCGTTACGCGAACGGAGCCTTCGCACGAGCCAGCGCGTCAGCAAACCACCGACCGCCTCGCGAGTCTTTGCGATCGTGTACGGCTCCGCAAAATCATAGCGAAGCGTCCCGTGCGCGCGATCGTTGAAGCCGTCGATCGCGAGGCCGCGCGCGGCCAGCAGCTCGAACACGGGTCGCTCGTAGAGCAGCTCCGGTGTCATGTAGTTGTCGATCGTGCGATCGAATCCCGTGATCGCGAGCTTGTGCAGCAGATCGCGTGCGAGCCCCATCGTCGAGCCCCAGTTGTACGTCGTCGTGTTGAGATCGCCGCCGAGCAATAAGCGCGGCACGCCGAGCGCATCCGCGGCGTCGATCACGGCGGCGAGCTGGAGCGCACGCTGGGCCGACGATGCCTTGGAATCGAGGTGTGCCTGCGCGATCGCGATCGGACCATTCGCCGTCGCGATCTCGGCGACCACGGCGCGCTTGCGGCCGAGCCGCTTCTCGGAGGACGCGAACTTGTCGCGGAGCGCAGGGACGTTTGCGCTGATCGCGCGAAGGATCGGTGCGCGCGACAGGATCGCGCTGCCGGCGAGTGCGAGCGTGTTGTCGACGCCATCGGGGTTCTCGAGGTGATCGTCCTCGAGTGCGATGTACGAGACCGCGAACGCATAGCTCATGCCGAGCGCGTCGGCGAGCTCGCGCGGCACGTTGCGGTTCTTCGACCGGCCCATGCCGACGTCGACCTCCGACAAGAGCAGCACATCGGCACGCGAGAGCTCGGGATGCGACGCGAACGCATCGCACAACTTGCCGAGCTCGGTGCCACGCTGGATGTTCCACGCGACCGCGCGCAGCGTGCCCGCGGGCGGCTTCGCGCCGGCGTGGTCCACGCGCTCGACGCCATCGAGCACACGCTCGACCTCGCCGCCGATCTCGGCCCACAGGCGACTCGCTTCGAGAGCGCGGCGCGTACGAATCGCGCGCAACGCCGCGTAGTGCGGCGCGAGCTGGTGATCGAGAACGCGGTCGCGTGGGGCCGACATGCGCCGCGACTGTGTCGCATCGCTCGCGTGTTGCACAAGCGGGATGGACGCGACCTTCGGCTCGGTCCGGAGCAGAAGCGAAAGCCCGCGAGCTTCCTGTAGCGTCGCCTGTCGCACGGTGTCGCACGTGTCCTCGGCGTTGTCCGACCACACGCGCGCTCGAACAGCGGCTATGGTGCGCGGCATGAGCACGCGTTTCTCGATGATCATGTTCCTGTCCTGCATTGCCGCGCACGCCGCGACGGCCGCACCGTCAGTCGTGTCGCCGAGTCCGAGCGCGACCGCGGCGCCCGTGACATCTGGTTATGACAAGCCGCCGCAAAACGTGCTCGACGTGCTGCACGCGCCTTCCGCGCCGCAGCCGTACGTCAGCCCGACCCGCGACACGATCCTGCTCGTGTCGTGGGTGAAGTATCCGTCGATCGCGCAAGTCGCCGAGCCCTTCCTCAAGCTCGCGGGAGTGCGCGTCGAGCCGCGGACGCGACGCAAGCACGACACGCCGGGAGGTTACGGCGTCGCCCAGTGCGCGCAGACGTTCGCGCTCGTCGATGTCGCGACGAGCCGCGAGACGCCCGTGAAACTACCTGCGGGTGGCTGCGCGGACGGCATCGTATGGGCCGCCGATGGCAAACGCTTCGCGTTCCGCAACACCTCGAACGAAGCGGTCGAGCTCTGGGTCGGCGATGTCGCGGGCACGATCCGGCGACTCGGAAATGCGCGCCTCAATCCGATGCTCGGCAGCTCGCTGCAGTGGCTCGGCGATCAGAAGACGTTGGTCGTGAAGCTCGTGCCCGACAACGCGGGCGCGCCACCGGCCGCATCGATCACGGCGGATGGGCCGAGTATTCAAGAGACGACCGGTCAATCCGGCGAGAGCAGCACGTACGAGACACGCGATACGCTCGCGAACAAGCACGACGAAGCGCTGTTCGAATATTACGGGACGAGCCAGCTCGCGCTGGTCGACGCTACGTCGGGCGCGATCACCCGCGTCGGCAAGCCCGCGGTGCTGACGGAGATCGATCCCGCACCCGATGGAGACCACATCCTCGTGGCGTCGATTCGCAAGCCGTACTCCTACGTCACGACGTTCGATCGCTTCGCGCACGACCTCGAGGTGTGGGATCGGGCAGGCCACGTGACGGCGATCGCCCAGATTCCAGTCGCGGATCGCGTTCCGATCCACGGCGTGCGGACGGGCCCGCGCGACCACGGCTGGCGCCCGACCGAGCCGGCGACGCTGGTGTGGGCCGAGGCGCTCGACGGCGGCGATTGGAACGTGAAGGTGCCCGCGCGCGACAAGCTGATGACGCAGAGTGCGCCGTTCAGGAGTCCGCCGGTCGAGCTCGCGCGCACCGAACAACGGTACGGCGGCTACGAATGGACGGAACAGCGCGGCCTCGCCTTGCTCCACGACTTCGACGAGAACCGCCACTGGCAGCGCACGTTCGTCGTCAACATCGACGATCCGAAATCCAAGCCGAGCATCCTGTGGGACATGTCGAGCGACGAGCGCTATAAAGATCCGGGGCAGCCGGTCTATCGCGTCTTGCCGAACGGCCAGTGGGTCGTGCGCAAGGACGGCGACACGGTCTTCCTCCAGGGTGAAGGCGCGTCGACCGAAGGCGATCGGCCGTTCCTCGATCGGCTCGACCTCAAGACCCGCAAGTCCGACCGCCTGTTTCGGAGCGAGAAGGCCGCGCTCGAGTCGTTCATCGCGTTCGCCGGCACGACGACCCGCAGCTTTCTCACCTGGCATCAATCGCCGGCGGATCCTCCGAACGCGATGCTGCGCACGCTCGGTGACCCGGTTCCGAGCGCGAACACCGCGGAAGCCACGGTCGCGTCGACGATCCGCGCGGTGACCCACATTCCGGATCCGACGCCCGAGGTGCGCGCGATCAAGAAGCGGCTCGTCAGGTACAAGCGCAAGGACGGCACCGAGCTGTCGTTCACGCTCTACACGCCGCCTGGCTACAAAGAGGGCACGCGCGTGCCGGCGATCCTCTACGCCTATCCGCTCGATTACGCGAGTGCCGCGACTGCCGGCCAGGTCACCGGCTCGGAGCAGGTGTTCACGCGCCTGGGCGACTACCGCCTGCTGCTGCTCTCGGGCTACGCGATCATCGACGCCGCCGCCTTTCCGATCGTCGGCGATCCCAAGAAGGCGTACGACACGTACCTCGAACAGCTCCTCGACGATGCGCGAGCAGCCGTCGACAAGGCCGTCGAGCTCGGGGTGGTCGATCGCGATCGCATCGGCGTTACCGGGCACAGCCACGGCGCGCTGATGACCGCGAACCTGATCGCGCACTCCGATCTATTTCGTGCGGGTGCCGCGACGAGTGGCTCGTACAACAAGACGCTCACGCCGTTCGGCTTCCAGAACGAGCGGAGATCGGTGTGGAAGGGCCAGGACGTGTACTTGAAGGTGTCGCCGTTCTTCTTTGCCGACAAGATCAAGCGACCGCTCCTGATCGTGCACGGCATGGACGACGCGAACCCGGGCACCACGCCGCTGCAGGCGGTGAAGCTCTACGAAGCGATCCGCGGCAACGGCGGTATCGCGAGGCTCGTGATGCTGCCGCACGAACCGCACTGGTACTCGGCCATGGAATCGAACGAGCAACTCGCGTTCGAAGAGTTGCGCTGGTTCGACAAGTACGTCAAGAACGCACCGGCGAAGTCATCGCGCTGACGGCTCGGGACGGTCGCGGGACGCGATCCATAGCGCCGCCGGCAACACCGTGAAGTCGGCGATCATCGCGAGCACGAACGCCGCTGCGGTCATCAGGCCGAATTGCCGGAGCGGCGGAAAGTGCGAGGCGGCCAGTCCGAGGAAACCCACGGCGTTGATCACCGTCGCGAACAGGACGGCTCGGCCCGACACGCGGAGCGCGTGGCGCAGTCGCTCGTCGAGCGGAGCGCCGGCCCGTTCATGCATGTGATGGAAGAAGTGCAGCTGGTCGTTCTCGGTGGTCCCGAGCACCGTGGTAGCGATGATGATCGTCGCGACGTTCAGCGCCCCGCCGAAGAGGCGCAGCCCGAGGAACGTCACCAGCAGCGCGAACACCGAGGGAATCATCGCGATCAGCCGCTCCTTGCCGCTGCGAAAGATCACGAGGAATACGGCGAAGATGAACACCATGGTCAGGAGGAAGCTCTCGGCGAGCGTCGGCACCAGGTTCGCGCCGACCTTGACCTGCAGTAGCGACTCGCCGACCACGACCATGCGCGCGCCGGCGAGCGCCGGTGACGTGGCCCGCGTCGCTTCCCACGCACGCTGGATCCGGCGGACCAGGGCCGCATAGCCGGCTGCATGGCCGTTGCGGAACTGGACCGTGATCTGGAGATCCGAGAGGCCGCCGACGTCGATGAACGTCCGAAGCTCGGGCTCGGTCAGCATCAGCTGCTCGAGATCCGCGACCGCGTGCGCGAACGGTTCGGGATCGCGAGGCAGCGCATCGCCATGACCGGCGAGGTAGCTGCGCATCCGCAACGGGGTTGTCGGACCCGCGACGCCCGTGACGTTGGTCGCCGATTCGAGTGCGGCCTCGAACTGGTCGATCGCGCGTAGGACTTCGGGCTCGGTCGCGGTGGCGTTTGGCAGATGAATCCAGACGCGCGCGATGTTGAGGTCCATCACGTGCGCGCGGAACCAGCGCAGGTCGTGTGCGAGCGCCGTCGACGGGTCGATGTTCGATAGTGCGTCGACCTCGACGGGCATGCCGCTGACGACACCGGGCACGCCCGTGATCGCGAGCGCGCCCGCGACGGACAAGGCGAGCGCTCCGATCACGAGCGGTCTGCGAAACCGGTACGTGATCAACGGGAGCGCGCGGGCGACGCGATCGTAGGCGATCGTACGCACGGGGACCTTGCGCGCGGTCGGCGTCCGCAGCACGGCTTGGAGCGCGGGGAACAGCGTGTATGCGACGACCCATGCGATCAGCAGGCCGACGGCGGTCCAGATCCCCATCTGCCGGATCGGGCGAATGTTCGACACCGCGAGTGCGGCGAAGCCCGTCGCCGCCGCGATCGTCGACGCGGTCACGGGAAGCAGCTTGTTGCGGAGTGCGGCGATGTGATGCTGCTCGAGCGAAACGCCATCGGGTTGGTCGACGAAACGCGAGTGCAAGTACGTGAGCGTCGCGAGCGTCGTCACCATGATCGTGAGCGGCACGAGCGCCGCGACGATCGTGAACGCGAACCCGAGCACCGCACCGGCGGCGATTCCGAGAGCGACAGCGGCGCCAAGCGCGATCACGATCGCGAGGACCGCGCGGACCGAGCGATAGAGGAAGAACGTGATCGCGAGAAGGAGCACCGCGAAGATCGCGAACGAACGCGAAGTAGCGGTCGACGACTGGTGCTCGAGCCAGGACGTGACGTATGGACTTCCGATCTTGTGCACGGGCCCGACATCGGCGTGCGCGAGCGCATGATCGATGGCAGCGAGCGTCGCATCGCGCTCCGCCGCACCGTGGACGTCGAGGCTTGCGATCAGGGTGAGGAAATCGTCACCGACCAGCCCCTGGCGCCGGAAGAACGGCGTCCCGACCGCGAGGTCGCGCAGTCTCATCGGGTCCGCGCCGGGTTGCGCGCGCCGGAGAACGTCGAGCACCGAGAAGGCTCCGACGTGCGGCACGTGAGCCAGCGCTGCCTTCGCGCGATCGACACGCGCGAGCTGCGCCGCCGACCACGGATCGACGGACTCGAAGACGAGTAGAGCGAGCTGCGGCTCGGGAAAGATCGCCTGGAACGCGCGCGTAGCGGCGTAGTCCGGATCGCTCGGCACGATCAGGTTCGCGATCGCGCCTTCGGTCGGGATCCGCGTCGCGAGAACCGCGGCCGCCGGCACGAGCAACGCATAGACGGCGATCACGACCCAGCGGTAGTGCAGCAGCCGCGACAACACGCGCGAGCTGACGTCAGGTCGCGTCACAGCGTGCCGGCGCCGAGCGGCGCCGCTCCCATGCCGCAACGATCGCGACCGCGATCACCCCATAACAGATCCCGAACAGGACATCGATCACGTAATGATGCTGCAGGTACACGGCGCTGAACCACATGAGCGCCGCGAATGCCACGGCCGGCCACCGCGCCCAGCGCAGCTCCTGCATGCGGAACGCGAGGACGGCTGCAACGATCGGATAGGCGGAGTGCAGCGACGGAATGGCTCCAAACACATCGACACCGTGCCCATAGACCTCGTCGAAGAAATGCGTGCCGAGCAGCAGATCGAAACGGTGTGCCGCGGCGGCAGACGGATGGACACTCCTGAGCGCCGGACCAAGTCCGTGCGCGGTGACGTACCAAGGCGGTGCGGCCGGATAGACGAAATAGGTGATGAAGCCCATCACGTTGACGACCAGAAAGCAGCGCGCGAACGTCGCGGCACGCGCGACGTGACCGCGTAGGAAGAGGAGCAGCGCCATCCCAATGAACTCGGCGACGAAGGTCAGGTACGCAAAGCCCGAGGCGAGATCCGCGATATCCCAATGGTGCTCGAAGAAATACTCGTTGAGCGTGTGCCCGCCGATACCGAACCACTCGCGATCGAAGAGATACGGTTCTACGACGTGAACGCGGCCATCGATCGCGTCCCAATAGAAATACCGCATCGAATCGAAGATCGCGCCGGTCACGATGAACGGCAGAAATGTCCGGAGGAACAGCCGCGTCTTGTCGTTGTAGAGATCGAGGAGGCCCAGCATCCCGAGCAGGACGTGATCGCGAGTGAGGCCACCGAGCACGCCGATCACGCCGATGTACGCAAACCCGAGCAACGGAGGCAACAGCCGCCGATTCATCGTCGATGACGGGAGCAGCCACGTGCGTACGAGCACGCGTGAGGCGCCGAACACCGAAGCGAGTTGCCGTTGCACGCTGCTTAGCGGTGTCGGCATAAGACGGGGTAGCGCCGCAATTCACTCGGTCAAGTCGATCGCGGATCCCTGTGCGCGCCTTGACTTGATCCGGAGGTGCCGAACGCTTCTCGTATGAGGACGTGGTCGAAGCTTGCACTCATCGCGGCCATGGCGGTGTCCGCAAGCGCCGCACCGGACAAGCAGCTCCTCGTCGTGAGCTCGCCGGGCTCACCGGGCTCGACCGACGAAGCCCAGCCGCGAATGGATGCGTTCGCCGCGGCGTTGTCGGCGAAAGCCGGGATCCCGATCGCGGCGGTCTACGATCCGTCCGATAGCGGTGGTGCGAAGCGATTCGCCAAGGCCGGCCTTGGCATCGTCTCGCTCCCGTTCTTTCTCGAGCACGAGCAAGCGCTCGGGCTTCACGCGCGCCTGGATGCGGTCCAAAAAGGTCGACCGCCTCTCGAACGCTGGGCGCTCGTCGCGCAGAAGGGCCGCATCAAGGGCGCCGATGGGCTCGCTGGGTTCACGATCGTCTCGAACGCGGCGTTTGCTCCGGCGTTCGTGCGCGGCTCCGTCCTCGGAGATTACGGCGCGTTGCCGGCGAACGTGAAGCTGAGCCAGTCCGGCGCGGTGCTGTCGTCACTCCGTCGCGCCGCGGCAGGCGAACCGATCGCGGTGCTGCTCGACGGCTCGCAAGCGGCTTCGCTCGCGTCCCTGCCGTTCGCGTCCAAGCTGGAGGTCGTAACGCGCTCACCGCCGATGCCGGCCGATCTCGTCGTGACCATCGACTCTCGAATGCCGGCAAGAGATTGGAGCGCGATCGATCGCGCGCTGCAAGCACTCCCATCCGATCCCGGGGGAGCCGCCACGCTCGAGGCAATCCAGCTCGATCGCTTCGTGCCGCTGGACGACAAAGCGCTCGCCGCCGCGCGGAGAGCCTACGCGAAGGTGCCGTGATGACCCGGCTGGCCGTTGCGATGCTCGTCGTGTCATGTGCATCGGCGCTGCACGAGCCGCGTCCGATCGCGAAGCTCGCGCCGGGCCACGCGAACGGCCGGAGTGCCGAACAACTGATCGCCGACGCGAACGCGGCGTGGGAACGACGCGCCACGCCGGGCCAAGCCGCGGCGGCACAAGGGCTGTACCTCGACGCGGCGGTCGCCGACGAGCACCGAGCGGACGCGCTCCTCGGCGCGATGCGCGCGCTGTCATATCGGATCGAGCACGAGCCTGCCGCCGCGAAGGGCAAGCTCGCCCGGCAGGAGGTCGAGCTCGGCCAGTGGTGCCAGCGCCGAGCACCGACCGTGCCCGAGTGCGACTATCGATTGGCGATCGCGCTCGGCCAACAGGCGCGCGAACAACCGTCGACCGGGCGCGACGCACTCCGGAAGATCGTCGACCTGCTCCACCGCGCGATCGCCGCGGCGCCGCGCCTCGATTCCGCCGGCCCGCATCGCGTGCTGGCGCTCGTGCTGTTGCGAGCACCTTCCTGGCCCGTCGGCCCGGGCGATCCCGAGGCCGCGCTCGAGGAGGCAACCGCCGCCGTTCGGCTCGTGCCCGACGCTGCCGAGAATCAGCTCGTGCTCGCCGACGCGCTCGCCGCGAATGACAAACCCGCCGAAGCGCAGGCGGCGTACCGCAAGGCACTCGCGCTCGCGACCGCGGCCCGCGACGCCGGCGATCCGGAGGCCGCGACGTGGCTCACCGAGGCGCACGCAGGAATCACAAAGACGGGATCTTGAAAGAGCTCACAAGTGAGGTCCGTGATCGTGCTGATGGCCGTGCTCGCGCGCATCGCTCCGTCGGCCGCCGACTGCGCGAAGCCGTCGGAGACGCACATCCTGGGATTTCCGGTGTGGGCCACCGATCCGAACGAGGGCACGACGTGGGGCGTGATGCCGGTCCTGCTGCGGACCTGCCCCGCGGATCAGCGGACCGAGGCGATCCTCGCACCGAGTGTGACGTGGAATTCCGTCATCCGTTACACCGGCACGCTGCGTCTGTACGCGTATCCGGATGAAGACAGCAGCCTGACCGTGATCGCCTCGGCGAGCACGCACATCAACTACCGCGCCGTCGTCGAGTGGCAGCGCGCGGGCACGTGGACGTCGGAGATCATGGGCCGTCTGCAGCGCAGCGCCTTCGGGCGGTTCTACGGGATCGGCCCGGAAACGCCGGAGAGCGCCGCATCGAGCTTCACCGGACGGCGCGCGATCGCAAGCGCGAGAGAGGGCCGGACCTTCGCCGGCGCCTTCAACATCGGCCTCACGCTCGGTGTCGAGCACGATCGAGTCGAGGACATCGGTGTTCCCGGACTCCCCCTCGCGCCCGAGGTGTTCCCGGACATCCCCGGAATGCACGGCAAGTCGACGCTGACCTGGCAGGGTCTCGACGTGCGGTATGACGATCGAGACGGCGGCGCCTTCGCGAGCCGCGGGTTGCGACTGCAGCTCTCGGGCGCCGTCGTCGAGGGCATCCGCGGCACGCCGTCGTTCCTGCGGGCCGGCGCGGACGCCAGTGGGATCGTACCGGAGCTGTCGTGGTTGTCGGGCGCGTGGCGGTTCCACTGGAGCGCGGTGAGCTCGTCGGAGATTCCGTTCTATCACCAGAGCGAGCTCGGAGGCCCGTTTCTGTTGCGCGGGTTCGCCGACGGCCGGTTCGTCGCGCGCCAGGCGTGGACCGTCGAGCTCGAGCAGCGCGTGCGCGTGCTCGAGACACACTTCTTCGGCGTCACGACCGAGTGGCGGATCGATCCCTTCGTCGCCGCGGGTCAGGTGTTCGATACGATCGACGGAGCGGTCTCGCATCCTCGGCTCACCGCCGGATTCGGTTTCCGGGCCTTCGTACATCCCAAGACCGTCGCGCGCATCGACCTCGCCACCGGCGGAGAAGGCACGAACGTCTATGTCGAGATCGGCTATCCGTATTGAGGCGACCGACCGACCACGAGGCGCCACTCGAGCGCGAGCCCGACCGCGATCAGCGGGAGCACCTGAAGCGCGTGATAGATCAGCGCGAACGTCAGCGCCGGCTCGGCGGGCACGTGGAGGATCGAGAGCCCGACGATCGCACCGGCCTCGTGAATGCCGACCTGGGCGGGTGTCGCGGGCACGAGGATCGCGAGGTTGATCGTGAGCAGCACGACGAGGGCGCCGGCCGGCGAAACCGGCATGCCGACGGCGATCAGCACGAGCTCCACCATCGCTAGATCAATCAGCCAGCCGGCGAGCAAGATCGCGAACGACCGCGCGACGCGCTGTGGGCTCCTCAACACGTGCATCCCGGCGAGACAACGCGCGAACCATGATCGTGGCGGCTCCGCGCGCATCGTGACCCGCCGTACCGCAAGCGCGAGCGCGACGAGCACGGCGGCCACGAGCACCGACCCGACAACGGCCGCGAGGTTCACCGAGTGTGGCACCTCGGGTACGAGCCACGGGATGGCGACGACGAGTGCGAACATCGCGGCGCCGTCGAGCATCTTCTCGCACACCGCGGTCGCGACGGAATCGGCGACCGGCACGCCGTCACGCTGCTTGAGCGCCCACACGCGCAACGCCTCGCCGGCGCGCACCGGAGCCAGCGCGGATGCCGCCATCGAAACGATCGTGTATCGCCACAGACGCACGGTCGGTACGCGATGACGAGGCGCGAGCACGATGTGCCAGCACGTCGCCTTGCATCCGAGTGCCGCGAAGTGGATCGCGGCGGCGAGCACGATCGGCCAGATCGCGGCGCGCGCGAACGCAGCGGCGAGCGCGGAGCCGTCGATCCGGCACGCGAACACGCACAGAAAGGTCGCAACGGCCGCGATGGCGAGCAAGCGCATCGCGAGCCCGAGCCCGCGCGCGGATCTCATGCCCCTCGGTTGCGTCATCGGGCCAGCGCCGAAGCCCGAACGCCGAAGATACCGAGTCGATTGAGCTGCGCGTCGGTAAGGCGCGCGGCGAGCGTGTCGCGAAACCACTCGAACGACTCCGGCTTGGGCATCGCGACCCCCATCGCGATGTCCGGAAGGGGCGGCATGAGCTCCGCGAACTGACGACCGAGCGCGGCATTGTCGTCGACGATCTCTGCGGTCCGCGTAAGCAGCCGGGCGGTGTCGGCGCGGCGGCTCAGCTTGGGCTCGTCGAGCTGCGCCACGGTGACCGCGCCGAGCATCAAGGACCAGGCGCAGAAGATTCGATAGCCACGGTCGACACGTGGCAGCGCTTGCAAGTACGCGAGCGCGCCCTCGCCATCGTTGCGTAGGCTCGCGAGGAGCGCGAGGCGATCCGGTACAAGGAAACGTCCCGCCGCTTCGTCCTCGTCCTGATCCTTGAGGATGTTCACTTTCTGCAGGAACAGACCGAACTGGTACGCGAGCGTCCTCGGCGGTGGTGCTTCGTGGCGACCGAACGACCACAGCTGCGTCAGCATCTCTCCCACGACACCGGCGACGAAGCAGCAATAGCGCGCCACATCCTCGAGATCGACGAGACGCAGCGGCAGTGGTCGCCGCGCGTACGCCGCCATGCCGACGGCCATCCGATCGATCGCACGGAACATCACGCGCCGCGCGGGATCGGCGACGCCGTGAGCGTCCTCGAGCAGCGCGAACGTTTCCCCGAGCAGGGCGCGCTCACCCTCGCTCACATTCACGGGGAATGCCGCGACGAATGCATCGACCTCGGTCTGTGCCGGCATCGTGCGCAGAAACGCGCGCAGCCGTTCGAACTGGCGCTGCTGCGTCGGCACATCGGAGAACGGTGCATCCTCGACGGTGTCGAGCACACGCAACAAGAGATACGCGAGCGCCACGTGATCCCGGAATGGAGGATCGAGTTGCGGGATACACAGCGCGAAGCTGCGGCTCACGACGTCGAGCCAGTGCTGGTAGAACGTAAACGGCCTCACGCGATACCTCCCTTTCCACCAAGCGCCTTTCGATAGCGCCCTAACGCGAGCAGCGGAAAACAGTTTCGATAGAGGTGATAACGAAGCATGAAGCCCGACGACAGCTCGCGTCCTTGACGGATCCGAGCGCCGCGTTGCTGGCCGACCGCGTAGCCCGGAAAGCCGCATCCGGTGAACGCGTCTTCGTCCCAGCTGCCGTCCTCTCGCTGCGTGTCGAGCAGATAACCGACTGCTCGCCGCGCCGCTTGCGACCGCGCACGACCGGCGGCGCACAAGGCGAGCAGCGCCCAACCGGTCTGCGACGGCGTGCTCGGGCCTCTCCCGCGCGCTTTGACATCGACATAGGACTCACAGCCCTCGCCGAACCCGCCATCACGATTCTGGCGCTCGACGAGCCAGCGTACAGCGCGTCGCATGCAGACGTTGTCGATCGGCTCGCCGACCGCGGCGAGCGCGGGCAACACCGCGCCGACGCCGTAAATGTGGTTCACGCCCCAGCGGCCGAACCACGACCCTTCGGGCTCTTGTTGCTCGTACAGGTAGTGGAGCGCCTTCTCGATCGCCGGGTGGCTGCGGTCGAAACCAAGCTCGCCCAGCATCTCGAGGACGTGTGCCGTGACGTCCGCGCTCGGCGGATCGATCATCTCGCCGAAATCCGCGAACGGGATCAGCGCCGGAAGTCGTGAGGTGTTGTTCTTGTCGAACGCCGCCCACCCGCCGCTGTCGCTCTGCATCGCGAGCATCCACGCCACTGCGCGGGCGCGACACGCTTCGCCGAGTGCACCGGCTTTATGGAGACCGATCAGCACCAACGCGGTGTCGTCGATGTCCGGATACAGATCATTCTCGAACTCGAACGACCATCCGCTCGGTTCGACGTCTGGGACCCACACGCGCCAGTCGCCCGGCACGCGGACCTCTTCCTCGAGCAGCCAGCGCGCGGCGCCCTGCACGTTCGGATCGCCCGGCTCGACACCGGATTCGAGGAGCGACACGAGCGACAGCGCGGTGTCCCACACCGGCGAGAGACAGGCCTGTATTCGAACGCTGCCGTCCGGTCGGCGGACCATCCAGCGATCGTGCATACCCTCGATCCCCTTGCGCATGACCGGGTGATCGACGGCGTAGCCGAGCGCAGAGAGCGCCATCAGCGAATAGACCCACGGCGGCTGGATGCCTCCCCAGCTCCCGTCGGCTTCTTGGTGCTCGAGCACCCATCGCTCCGCGGCCTTGCGGGCGCGCGACCGAAACGGATGCCATGGCAGACGATGGTATTGGTGCAATACCGCATCGATCGCGAAGAACACGCGATCGATGCGGTCGCGCGGCTCCATCGGAACCGGACCGGAGGCGCGCAGATCGGCGAGACTCGCTGACCTCGGCACCGGCCGCACGGGCCGATCATTCATGAGGATCAGGAGCGGCACGATCGTCGCGCGAGCCCACGACGCGAACCGATAGATGCTGATCGGTGCTCGCGCGGGGAGCAGCATCAGCTCGAGCGGCATCGCGGGCAGGTCGTGCCACGACCACTCACCGCACAACGCGAGCCAAACGCGCGTGAACACGCGAGCCTTCGCGACACCGCCGCGCGCGAGGATGAAGTCGCGCGCTCGCTCGAGGTGAGGCCCGGAGTCACCGGTGAGCTTGAGCGCGAAGTAGCACTCGATCGTCGTCGACAGATCACCCGGCGCTCCTTCGTACAGTGCCCAGCTGCCATCGGCGCGCTGGTAGCTGCGGATGTCCTGCGCGACCCCAGCCCAGATCGCATGGTCGCGCTTGCCGAGAAAGTGCATCAGCAACACGTACTCGGCGTCCATCGTGGCGTTCGACTCGAGCTCCGCCCACCAGAACCCACCTTCGAACTGCGCGCGGCGAAACCACTCGCGCGATCGCATGATCACGTCGTCGACGACATGATCCACGCCGATATCTGCTGCTGTGCTCTCGGGCTCGATCATGACCTGCCACCTTGTTTGAGTTGCTGGAACCAGCGCACCGCCTTCTCGAGTGCAGTCCGCACGGGCGTCTGCGGAAGTCCGAGCTCGCGCATGGCGCGGGCGCTGCTCGCGAACCGGATCTCGCGAGCGGTGCGCACGCCTTCAAGCGGCACGCGCGAACGACCGACGAGCGCGCCCGCGTGCGCGAGGCCGAGCGCCACGGCATATGGCAACTTCACGCGCGGTGCCTTGCGGCCCGACAGCTCCGCGAGGTGATCGAGCAACTCGCGCATCATCAAGTTCGCGTTGCCAAGGATGTAGCGCTCGCCGCGCTGCCCGTGCACGAACGCGAGCCAGTGGCCTTCGGCGACATCATCGACGTCGACGACGTTCATGCCCGTGTCGAGGTACGCGGGGATCTTGCCGTCGAGGAAGTCGCGAATCATCGCACCCGTCGGTGTCGGCTTGACATCGCCCCAGCCGATCGGAAACGTCGGGTTCACGATCACGGCATCGAGGTCACGCGTGACCTCTTTGCGCACGAGCCGTTCTGCTTGCAGCTTGCTCTCTTTGTAGGGGCCCGGCGAGAGCCCGCTGGTCTCCTGACGCTCGTCGGGAATGACTCCGCCTCGCATCCCACCGATCGTCGAGATGCTCGAGGTGTGGACGAGCCGTGCGCCGACGACTCTCGCCGCATCGATCACGTTGCGCGTGCCTCCGACGTTGATCTCGTGAAGCTCGGCGGCATCAGCAACGAACGAGTACAACGCGCCGACATGGAAGATCGCGGCGCAGCCCTCGGCGGCTGCCCGGACCGCGTGCGCGTCCCGCAGATCGCCATGCACGATCTCGACGGCTGCGGGATCCGGGATGTTGGGCTCGGTGCCCGCACGCAGCAGCACTCTCACGTCCGTGCCCTTGGCGAGCAGCGTCCGCGTGACGGCCCCGCCGATGAACCCGCTCCCACCGGTGACGAGCGCTCTCATGTGCGCCCCTCGCGGCGGCCGAGCGCGCCGAGCACGGGCACGAGGCGGCGCAACGCGCGTTCGAGCGAGCGGTTCGCCGTCCGAGCGCGTAGACCGAGCCGCGTCAGCTCGATCGCGGCTCGCGGACCACCGAGCGCGTGACGCAGCGCGGAGCCGAGGTACCGCCTGTGCAACTCGCGGGTAAACGCGGGCAGATCGACGTCGAGCGGATCGAGCACGACGCGGAGAGCCAGCCACGGGATGCCCGCTTGCTCCGCGGCACACGCCGCGGCCCAGCTCTCGAGATCGACCGCGAGTCGACCGGGCCGTGCGAGCATGCGCTTGTCCTCGCGGGTCGTCGCAACGCGCGTGGCGCATAGGAGCTCGCCCTCGGCCACTCTCACCTGCCCTGCCAAGGCCTGACGCGTGATCCGCAGGACCGATGCGGCGGCTGTGAACGACTCGCCGCTCTCGTCGCATACCGAAGAGCCGAGCACGAGATCACCCGGGCCGAGCGACGCATCGAGCGCGCCCGAGAAGCCGCAACTGACCACCAGCCGTGGTTGCTCCGCCGCGATCACGTGAGCCGCGCCACCGCCAACACCGACCGCACATGCAATCACGCGATCGTCGCCGAGCCGGCCACGCGCGACGTCACCTCGCATCTCGGACCCGAGCACACGCGCCACGCCGCGCAGCTCGAGAGGCAGCGCGACGAGGATCAGCGTCGGCCGATCCGCCCAGTCGCCCCACGCCGACGTCTCGCGTGGCTCGAGCGAACCGCGGCGACGTTCCCAGCTCTGCTGCGCCTTCGCGGCGCTGTCCTCACCGGTGAACGCGACATCGGCGATCTCTTCGATCGCGATCCGGATGTGAGTCACGGCTCGCTCGTCGAACATCTCGACGTGCGCCGGACCGCGATCGTAGACGAACCCGACGAGCTTCGATCCGTCGCGTCGCGACACGGTCACGTAGCCTCGGTAGTCGAACGCTCGCTCGATCAATTCGGTGATGCGCGCGTCGCTCATAGCCTGCCCGTCACCATCGACATCACGGCCTCCGCCATCGCCTTCGGTGATCCGAACATCGCGTTCACCGCGGTCGGCTCGAAGCCGCAATGGACCATGCAGTCCTGGCAGCGTGGGTTCTTACTGGCGCGGCCGTACTTCGACCAGTCCGTGTCCTCGATCAGCTCGCGGAACGTCTTCACGTAGCCGTCTTGCAGGAGGTAACAGGGACGCTGCCAGCCGAAGATGTTGTAGGTCGGGTTCCCCCACGGCGTGCACTCGTATTCGCGCTTGCCCATCAGGAACTGGAGGAACAGCGGCGACTGGTTGAAACGCCACGCTTTGTTCGGCGCTTCGAGCATCTTGGCGAACAGCCGCGTCGAGCGCTCGCGCTTCAAGAAATGCTCCTGATCGGGCGCCTTTTCGTACGAGTAGCCCGGCGAGATCATCATTCCTTCGATCCCGAGCTCCATCATGTCGTCGAAGAACCGGCGCATTCGCTCGGGGTTCGCACCGTCGAACAACGTCGTGTTCGTCGTCACGCGGAAGCCACGGCGAACCGCCTCGCGGATCGCGGCGACCGCCGTGTCGTAGACACCGTCGCGGCACACCGACAGGTTGTGCTCCGCACGCGGGCCATCCATGTGCACGCTGAAGCTCAGGTGTTTGTCGGGCTCGTAGTCGTCGAGCTTCTGTGCGAGCAGCAGCGCGTTCGTGCACAGGTAGATGAAGCGGCCGCGCTCGACGATCGCGCGCACGATCTCGGGCAAGTCCGGATGCAGTAGCGGCTCGCCGCCCGCAATGCTCACGACGGGGGCGCCACACTCGTCGGACGCCCCGAGGCAATCGGCCACCGAGAGTTGCTTCTTCAGCAGCGACGCGGGGTACTGAATCTTGCCGCAGCCGGTGCACGACAGATTGCAACGAAACAACGGCTCGAGCATCAGCACGAGTGGGTACCGCTCCCGGCGCGCGATCTTTTGCTTCATCACGTAGCGAGCTACCGCCAGCATCTGCGCGACTGGGATCCCCATGAATCATTCCTTCCGGACGAGGCGTTCCGCGCTCTCGATGGAGGTCACCGCAAGATCTCAGCCAGCGGCGATAGCGCCGTGTCGTGGTGGATTCCATGGCATCCATGCGTGCGCCCTCCGGACCAGGATTCATCTCGCGTGCTCGTGGGCGTCGCTCGTATTCACGATTTCGTCGAGAGCAATCTCGCTCGGTCGTCGTTTCGAACGCAGCTAGCCGCGCCCGTCCGCGCGATCGTCGTCGTCGGGCGCGCACCGAGCGATGCGGCAACGCGAAGCCAGCAAACGTCGTGCATGACATCGGAGCGTGCTCTTGCGGCGCGCCGTGCGCAGAAACGCGTGCACTCCACATGACGCCACATCGATCGAGTACGAGCGGAGTGGCGTGAATCTCACGGCGACTACGTCCGCAACTGACGATTCGGCCGAGCGGAGTCGAGTCGATCGGCTGAGCTCCGACGGTGATTCCGGTAGATGTCCGGAGGCGAGTGCCGCGGAGCGTGCGTGAGTAACCGCTCGCTAACCGGGCGGCACGACGCCCGCCTTCACCAGCGCAAGGCCGAACCACCATTGGCCTTCTCCCGTCGCGGGGCTCAGCAAGCCGGCTCGCATCCGTTGATAGAAGTCACCGAGCGATGGCGTCGAATCGAGCGTCTCTCCGGCCGCGCCGGCGTGTCCGCTGTCGCGCGCGAGGCGCAGGAATGTCGCGCCGCACAGCGCCGCGACCAATCGGCGCGTGTACCAAAATCGAGAGGAGAGCGTAGAGGGCTGACCGTCGTAGGCCGCGAGCAAGCGCTGGCAGGTGCCCTCGTCCATGCGCAAGAAGATCGAGATCGCCGCCAGATCGTAGAACGGATCATTCTTCCCGGCGGCATTCCAGTCGAGCAACAGCACCTGCTCGCCGTCATAGATGACGTTCGACGGATTGACGTCGTTATGGCTGAGGACGAGAGCGCGCTCGAGCGCGGGCGGCTCCTCGGTGAGCGCGCGTTGCACGGCCTCGCCGACGAACACCGGTACCGCGAAGCTCGCGAGCTCGGACCAGACCGCCGCCAGCAGCTCGCGCGGGTTGCTCGCGTCGGCGTCCGATGGCAGCGGAAGCTCGTGCACCCGGCGCACGGTTCGGCCGAGCTGCGCGAGCGCTGCCTCGCGCGTGCGCGGGTCGAAATAGAAGGCCGGGAACGATCGATCGACAACGAAGGCGGTCACGACGGCACGCGATGCATCGTCGACGTGGATCACGCGAGGCCCCAGGCCCGCCTTCGCGGCGAGCTCCTGGATATGCAGTCTGCGGCGCCAGTCCACGAGCGCTTCGCTCTCACTCGCGACCTTCAGCACGAACGCCTGGCCGGCGGCGTCGACGCGGTAGACGCCGGCACCCGATAGTCCCGCCGCGATCCGGGTGATCGTGGTCGTGGGCCCTCGGAGCTCCGCGGGCAAACAGGCTTCAAGACTCACATTCGGCTCCTGTGGCTACGACGTCTCGGATTTATAGTGCGAATCCGAACCGTCGAGTAGCCGTGGTGGGATTCGAACCGGGGTCGCCAAGCCGACATCACGCCGCGAGGAACTGCTGGAGGGCGGTGGCCAGCACGGCGGGATCGACGTCGTGGGTCTGGCCATCGAGCGTTCGGTGATGACCGGCGGGGACCGCCGCGGCAAGCGCGCGCGTGCCCTCGTGCATCCACGGCGGACTTGCGCTGCCGTCCATCACCAGCGTCGGTGCACGGATCGACGACGCTCGGTCGATCAGTGCGGGTGCTCCGGCGGTGAGTTGCACGTCATAGCTGAGGGTGTGCGCGAGCGCTTCGAGCCCGCGCCACATCGGCGCGCGCTTCATCCCGGCAACGACCGGAGGTGGAACCCCAACCACGCGGGTCAGAAATAGCTCGGCCGCCTCGGAGCGCCGGCCCGTCGCGGCTAGCTCGGCGAGCTCGGTCGCCAGGCTCTCCGGAGGACGCCGGCTCGCGTCGAGCACGACCGGCGGTTCGTACAAGGCCAGCTTCGTGACACCCACCACGCGGACCGCCGCCTCGGCCGCCAGCAGTCCGCCCGAGGACATGCCGTACAAAGCTGCACTGCCACCGGCGTTCGCGATCAGCGCGGCGAGATCCTCCACCTCGCGCTCGATCGCATACGGCGGCGTGTCCGTGCTATCGCCACGCCCGCGACGATCGTAGCTGAACACGGTGAACTGCGATGACAGGAGCTCGGCAAGAGGTGTTCCGGACGCCTTGGCGCGACGGTCGTTGAATGCGCCACCGACGAGGATCACGGGTGGTCCTTTGCCCGCACTCTCGAACGCGATGAACGTGCCGTCCGCAGATCGTAGTTTCTTCATCGTTGTCTCCTCACGACCAATAGTGGTAGCCGTGCGTGCGGCACGGCACGCCGAGCTCCCGACAGATCTCCACGACGACTTCGGGGGCGTGGTAGTAACTCGTCAGCCGTGCGATGCGATCACCGTCGACGGTGACCCGGACGATCGTGTCGACCTCGTCGCCCCACCACCAGAGCAGGATCGACTCTCCACGGTGTGCGCGCACCTCGGACCGCATCGGCGGCAAGGTCGCGTGCTCGCCGTCCGGACACCCGAAAAGTGTGCCGGTGAAGATCCCCGCCTTGGCGGCGGCGGGCCCGTATTCGATCACGAGACCCGGAAGCTCCACCGTCGTCGTCTCGAGCAGCAGCGCCGTCATCCGATCGAGATCGCGCGCGTTGAACGCGTCGCAGAACGCATCGAGTACCGCCGGTGCGACCGGCTCGAGCTCGTGCGATGCGGGATCGAGGAGCTTGTCGCGGCCGCGGTGCAGCGCAGCCTTGACCGCGCCGATCGTCGTCGACAGCGCCTCGGCGATTTCCGCAAGCGAGAGCTCGAAGACATCCTTGAGCACGACCGCCGCCCGTTCCTGTGGCGCGAGCTGCGAGATCAGCGTGCCTGCAGCTTCACGCGAGCCGCGCGGATCGCTGTGCGTCGCCTGTTCCGGCACATTCCCAGTAGGGCGATCGCGGACGTGACGAACATGGTTGATCCACAGGTTGGACGCGACGCGAAATATCCAGGCGCGTGGATTCGGGGGTGGCTGTGCCATGCAGCCGAGCGTCACGAAAGCCCGCGCCATCGTGTCCTGCGCCATGTCCTCCGCGTCCCACGGGCTGCCGGTCAGATGCCGGCAGTAGCGATACAGCTCGGGTCGCAGCGGTTCGTACACCTCGAGAAACCGGTGCCACGACTCCTTCACCGCGCCGCCGAGATCACGCATCGGGGTGGTCATACTGAATAAACAATCGAGAGGCTCCAAAAGATACGTCGGCCCGGGTGTTTCCCGTGGGCCTGACGGCAACGGTTGCCCGGTGTCGAGCTCGGGATCACCAAGGCGTCCTCGTTGATCGCGTGCACGCGGCCGATCTCGCTGCACCCGGCGACGCTGATCGTGCTCGACATCACAACAGCCCCGCGATCAAAGCAACACCGACGGCAGCGAACAGGCCGGCAGCGATCTTCGCGGTCACCTTCGGATCGAGCAGGCGCCCCGCGCGGTTTCCGACAAACACCGCGATCGCGGCGACCGCCCACAGCGCGAGCGTCGCGCCCGCAAATACCGAGACCGGCGATCGATAGCGCGCGGCGAGCGTCGCCGTACCGAGCTGCGTCAAGTCGCCCCACTCGGCGATAAACACGACCATGAAGCACGCGCCGAACGTGCGCCAGAAGCCGCTTCTCTCTTCGAGACCCTTGTCGCCTTCATGTTCGGCCGTCGCACGACGCCACATGAGGACGGCCGACCCGACAAACAGCGCGCCGGCGCCGATGTGGACAGGTCGCGGCGGAAGGAGCGACAGGAGACCACCGGCGACGATCGCGATGACGCTCTGAATCGTCAGCGCCAGCGCGGTCGCGAGGAACACCGGAAGGGCGCGGTTCCGCGATGCGAGCACGAGCGCCGCGAGCGCGGTCTTATCTGGGAGCTCGGCAACAAAGATGATGCCAAACACCGTCGCAAAAATGCTGGGGTCGAACATCACCGCGCCTCCGGCGTCAGAAGGTGGGCTTGCGGTTCGATCGGTTGGCGCTGGTTCACAAATCTCGTCCTCTGTTGGGCCGAGATTCGTGGGGCACACGGGACCTCGGCCAGGTTGGTTCCTGGTCGAAGGTCTCGTTCGCCTCGTTTATCGAGGTGGGGGACCGGGCCCGAAGGCCAGTGTGTCGATCTCCCCGTGCCGCTATGTCGCGGTGTGAACTACTCCCCGTTCGTGCATGTAACTTACGAAATCACGAAGCACTCGTCAAGGCGTTCCAGAACACGGCATCAGGCGCGCGGCTCGAGCTCCGGTAGCAACGCCTCGAGCTGCTCGAGCGTCTCGCGCATGCCGCGCTCCATGCCGGACGCGATCGCGCCGTCGAGGACTTCCTTGGACGGGTAGAGCTCGCGCTGGATCAGGCGAGTTCCACCGTCGTGCTCCTCGAATGTCGCGGTGATAAGCCCTACCCCGGCCTCGCGCATCGGCTCGAAGATCTGCGTGTAGACAAGACGCGCGCCGCGCACGACCTCCTGATAGATCCCGCTGAACGCCATCGGCGGCTCTCCCGGGCGTCCGAACGCATAACGATAATGGCCGCCGACACGGACATCTGCCTCGACGTCGATCAGCACCACACCTAGCGACCGAGGCGCCCACCAGCGCCGCAGCAGCTCCGGCTTGGTCATCGCGTCGAACACGGTGATCGGGCGCGCGCGGAAATTTCGACGGAGGATGAGCTCTCGCTCGGACGCGCGCTCCACCTGGGTACCGGTCTTACTAGCGTCTTCTGCGACCATCGGACTTCTCCTTCGTTGTTTCGAGCTCGACCAGCAGCTCGTCGAGCGCTTCGAATCGCGCGTCCCACACTTTGCGATAGCGATCCAACCAATCGTTGAGCTGGCGCAATGGCTTGGCGCGCAGCTCGTACACGCGCTGCTGTGCGCGCGGCTCCACGTCGACCAACCCAGCCTGCTTCAGCACGCGCAGGTGCTTGGAGACTTGCGGCTGGTTTAGGTCGAGCCGCGCGCCGATCTCGTTGACGCTGCGCGCGCCGGAGCGCAGCAGCTCGACGATACGAAACCGATTGGGCTCGGCCAGCGCCGCGAACGTCTGGAGCACGCCTGCAATATGCTCGAAGGTGCATATTCCTGTCAAGGCATATATACGGCGGCGGCCAAACCCGCGGAACTGAAACAAATCGCAACTGTCGTTGCGGTCTATTTCATCGAGCAACGGATTCGGCGGATCGCAGTTCCAATGCAACGAACAAGGATGACGCCACCGAAAGGAGTCTCATGAAGAATCTTGCCAGCATCGCAATCGCGCGCCGCCGGACCGAGGATGATGACGACGAGCCCACTGCGATTTTCAAGACGCTCGGAGGACTCGTGCACGATCCTGCCCTTGTCGTGGACCTCGCCACACCGCTCGTCGAGGTGCGACGCCTCCTGGTGGCCTACCGAGTTCCTGCCGTCGCCGTCTTCGATGCAAGCGAGAGGCTTCGTGGCGTCGTGACCCGCACCGACGTGCTCGGCGCCAAGACCGAGGGCGTCGCAGCAGATGTGATGTCCGCTTTCGTGTTCGCGCTCCCCGCGACGTCCAGCGTCATGAAGGCGGCTGCCCTGGTCGGATACGAAAGCGTCGGCCAAGTCCTGGTGACCGACGGCGCCGGCAAGTTACTGGGCATCGTCTCGGCGATCGATATCGTCCGTTACTTTGCGGTCACCGCCGGCGCGCTGCGTTCCTAGAAGATCGGATTGAAGCAGGTGCAGTTCGTCGCGCCGGCCGGGCACGCGGTCACCGGGTTGCTTCCAGTCACGTTGCAGCCGATGCCCGCACAGCAAGGCTGGGTGTCGGAGCACGACTGGCCGTCTTGCGAGCAGGTTCCGGCGCCGCCGCAGGTGCCCTGGATCGATCCCGGCAAGAACGTGCAGGTGAGTCCGTTGCAGCAATCTGCCGCGCTCGTGCAGGCCCCGGTCGCGTTGCTGCAACCCGTGCCGCAATGAAGCACGCCGTTTGGATCCGGCACGCACGGAGTCCCGTTGCAACAGTCACCCGCGAATGCGCAGGTCTCTCCGGGATTGCGGCACATGCCGAGTCCGTAGCAGCGCGGTACGCCAAGTGCGTCGAGCTGACAGACACCCGAATTGCCGAGGCCGCCGCAGCAGTCGTTGCGCGCGGAGGAATTTCCACACGTCGTGTAATTCTTGTAGTGGCAGACGTCGCCTTCGGGATTGCACGACATCGGGTTGCGACAGATGCCCACCGGATCCGTGGTGTGAACCTTCAAGCACGTGACGTGTCCTTCACCCGGAAGCCCGGTACCAGGTCCGCCACAACAATCGGTGTCGACGCGGCAGAGATCACCGTCGATCCGACATCCTTCTGCCGGCTGGCACACCATCACACCGGTCGCGGCGTACGGCGCACACAACCGGCTGCAGCAATCGCCGCAGCCACCGCAGACCGTGCCGTCGACGCCGGCGCTGCAGTTGGTGCTTCCCGGCATCGGTTGCGAGCAGGTGCCGAGGGCACCCGGCCCCGGATTGCAGATGCCGCCGCAACAATCGTTGTCGTGTGCACACGCATCTCCGGTCTGGACGCAGAACGACGACGGCGCGCACACGCCGCTCGCGCTGCAGAACGCGGAACAACACTCGCCACCGGCTCCACACGGATTGCCTTCCGTCTTGCAGGTCGCACTGAGCGGGGTGCAGGTTCCGGCGGCGCCACACTTACCACCACAGCACTCGCCGTCGGTCGTGCATGCCTGGTTGTCGGCAACGCACTGGTTGCTGGAGCAAACGCTGTTCACGCAGCTCGTCGTGCAACAGTCCGTGTTCGAGGCGCACGAGCTTCCGCTGACCGAGCACATCGACGGATCGGACTCGCACATTCCATTGGCGCAGACCCCATCGCAGCAATCGGCGCCCGAGCCGCACGTCTGGCCGAAGACGCCACAAGGATGACTCGCGTCGATTCCATCGCCGGCGTGCTTTCCACCGCAGGCGACGATCATGACCAAGAAGCAGAACGGTAGGACTGAGCGAGTGATCACGGTGTTTCTCCCTTGAAGCGAACGAGGACTTGGCGAGCATCGGCGGCGTTCGTGCCTTTTGGAAAACGCCGCAAATATGTAGTGAGCAACTCGACGGCGCGCGGATCGCGAAGATCGGCAGCGAGACGGCCTGCCGCGTACAGCGCGAGTGGCGACCAGGGCGTGTTGCCGCGCCCGAGCCGAAGATATCCCGCCAACGCCGGCTTCGGATCACGAGCCTCGAGCGCGGTGAGCCGCTCGAATTCCTCGCGATCACGATCGAGCGCCGAGGCGCTAGGCTCGCGCGGTTGCGCCGTGACAAGAGAGCCCGCCGTCGCGGCGGCTCCGGATCCGGATCCGGATCCGGATCCGGATCGATCGAGCGGCTCTTTTGCATCGCCTGTTCCGAGCTCGGTTGTGATCGTGACGACCTCGGACGGATGATCAGAGCTCCACTCCTGGCTCGCGCCGATGTTCACCTCGATGCCGCGGAAGCGCGCTTGAACGAGCCCGTGCTCGACACGCACGTTCGCACGCTCGCCATCGCGTGATACGCGAAACCGGGTCCCGACGACCTGCACGGTCGCATCTCCGGCGACCACCACGAACGGCGAACGTCCCTGGCGGGGAGCGACGGTGAACCATGCTGCGCCTTGCTCGAGGATCACGGTTGGACCCTCGCGGTTCATGACGATCGCGCTATTCGCTTCGAGCTGGACGTGCGAATCGCCGAACGAGATCGAGGAAGGGGCGGCGCCGGTGACCACGCGCGACAGCGCATCCACGGGTGGACGCGGACCCACTTGATCCCCGCTACGCATCGAAAGCGCGATGATCGCCGCTGCCACGGCGGCGATCGGCACCGCGAGCCAGATCCAACGACGTGTCCGATGCTCGCTGGTCGGCTGCCCACCATCGAGCCGAGCCCATAGGCCGCGCTCGATTCGGGACCACGCGACGTCGGGCATGGGCTCGACCGGAGGCGGTCCAAGCTTGTTGGAATCGGTCATTCGTCACCTCCGAGCTCCGCGAGGAAACTCGACAGCACGGGATCCTTTGCAGCGCGCCGCAGCAGATCGCGTCGCGCGCGCCACACGCGAGTCTTCACGGCAACGACCGTGCTCTCCGTCAGCTGGGCGACTTCCTTGAGCGACCGACCATCGACGGCCGAGAGCGCAAATGCGATTCGTTGTTTCGGATCGAGCCGGTCGAGTGCGGCATACAACCGGCGCGCTGCTTCGCGCATTTGAACTTGCCGGTGCGAATCTGAATTGTCTGAGAGGACGTCCTCGACGAGCGCCAGATCGACGGTCGGCGGTTTGCGGCGCGAGATCGACAGATACGCGATCCGTGTCGCGATCGTTTGGCACCAACGGGACAGCGAGCTGTCACCTCGGAAAGATTTCAAGGCGCGGAAGATCTCGAAGAACGCGTCCTGGACCAGATCCTCGAGCTCGCGATTGGAACCGAGGATCCGGAACAGCGTGTGGTGAACCGATGCGCGCTGCGCGACAAACAGATCGCGTTGCGCAGACCGATCGCCTTCTGCCGCGCGGCGGGCAAGCGCGAGGTCGCTCACGCGCTGATCTGATGCAGGCATCCCCACGGGTTGCTAGTGGGCCCGAACCCGGGAAAGGTCGCAACGTTCTTTCAACCCATGTAATGTAGGCGGATGTGGACCTCGATCATAGGAGGTCGACGCCGACACCGACGCCGAGGACGAGAGCAGCCGCTGGGATCGTATAGAGGGTCGCCATCGTCCCGGCCGCCGCGTACGCGCGATTGCCGAACAAGGCTTCGACTCCGATCTCGGCACCGATGATCCAGCGATCGAGCTTGAAGTGAATCGTGCCACCACCACGCACCGTTGCGAGCTCGTGGATCGCGTGTCGCTGGATCGTGAGCTCGTTGCCGTCGAGGGTCGCACGCGTGATCCCGGCAGCGACATACGGCGCGACTTCGATCACGCCGCTCGTCACGGACCAGCTCGCGAGTACGAGCAACGAATCCCGATCGAAGCTTCCGCGAAAGTCTCCGGTTTGAAGGGAGGTCGCATTCCGCAGGTCCGCCGTCGCGCCGACGAGCAACTTGCGCTCTCGCCATGGTCGGACCGATACGGAGCCTCCATAACGCGCGCCCATCCGTTGATCGGCACCGATTCCAAGCTCGAGTCTGACGGCAGAGCCTGGTTCGACCGCCACGGGGATCTCGGGGGGCGGGGTTCGAACTTCGACCACGAGTGGCGACAAGCGCATCGCTGTCTTGATCGTCAGCGCCGCGGCCGCGGCATCAAGCGGATCGAGAGCGCCGGCCGGGGTTGTACGCGACTCGGTGTGATCGTCCACCCGATTATAGACGAGCAGTTGGTCGGCTTCGCGCCAGACGACGAACTGTGCCTGCTCGTCATCCGCGCGCAGCCGCGCCTCGTCTACACCGGCCGGCGCCGCATCGTCGATCACGACGTCGATGTGCCACGGTCGCAGCGTCTCCTCGACGGCTCTGCGAAGCTGCGGGTCGTGATCCGCAACGACAACCCTCGGGCTCGAATTCGCGACCGTCGATCCGAGGACGATCGCGAGCACCACGAAGAGCCGGACCACGCATCGCGAGCGTACCTCGGTATGGCTGCCGACGTTCGTGCTCTGGGCCACAGGCGAACAGAGTGCACAAGGTGCGTGAGGTTGAACACGGCGCCGTGTCTAAATGAGGATGAAGAGCGTTTTCGGTGACCCGCGAGCCCTCCGCACCCACTAACAAACCATGTCTCATCTTCGCTTCACGATCCTCCTTGCCTCGTTATGGGCATGCGGTGGTACCGATGGTCCGTGTGACCCGCACGCGCGGACCGGATGTGGCGATGGTCAGGTGTGCGAGCAGGTCGCGAACGGCACACCAACGTGCTTCGCGCCGGTGTTGGTCCAAGGGCGTGTGCTCGATCTCACCAACACGCACGCCATTGCAGGAGCGCGCGTCGAGGCTGTCGACGTCAACGGCGCCGCGGTCTCGAGCGTGACGATCAGCGGCAGCGATGGGAAATACGTGCTCCCTGTTCCGATCGAGCGTGCCGCGGACGGCACCCTGTCAGCACTCTCGTTCACGCTTCGCGCAGACGCTGCCGGCTTTCAAACCTTCCCGAACGGTGTCCGCGAGGCACTCCCCATCGATGTCTCGGCCGCGATGGGCACGGCGGCCAACGGGTTCACGTTGCAATCGACGCTCACCGACATCGGCCTGATCCCACTGCCGGCGGGCTCGGCATCGGGATCGATTCACGGAACCGCTGCGATCGCCGACGATCACGCCGGCGTCCTGGTCGTCGCCGAAACCGCCGGCAAGGGTAGCGTCGCGATCGCCTCACTCGATGGCGACTATGCGATCCTCAACCTCGCGCCCGCACACTACACGGTCACCGCATACGCGCGAGGCCACGTCTACACGCCACGCGAGATCGATGTCGCGACCGGCGACGTGAAGGTCGATCTAAGTCTCGCGGGCGACGTGCCTGGCTCGGTGAGCGGTCAGGTCAGCATCGTCAACGGCGGCGGGAGCTCGATGACATCGGTGGTCTTGTTCGTCGAGTCAACGTTCGACACGACGACCGGGCGCGGTGTCGTGCCACCTGGTCTGCGCGCGCCGAACGCGGGTGTCCCCAACGTGACCGGTGCATTCACGATCGATCAGGTCCCTCCCGGAAAATACGTCGCAGTCGCCGCGTTCGAGAACGACGGACTCGTTCGTGATCCCGACCTCTGCATCGCCGGTACCACCGACGCGCACGTCACGGTCGTGGCCAACCAGCCGGCGTCGCTCACCCAGACGTTCAAAGTCACGGGCGCTCTCGCGGTCGTCGCGCCGGGTGCGAACCTGCCGGAAGCCGTGGCGGCAACACCCATGTTCTCGTGGTCCGACGACGCTGGTGAGGACCAATATCTGATCGAAGTGTTCGACGCGTTCGGCCAGCTGACATGGTCGACGACGATCCCGGGTGTCAGCGGAGGCTCTCCAACGCTGACCTACGCCGGCCCCGCGCTCGCCGCGGGCATGTACTACCAATTTCGGGTGACCTCGAGCAAACAACAAGGCGCCGGTCAGCGATGCGCGCTTTCACGGACGGAGGATCTGCGCGGCGTCTTCTACATCCAATAGCGACGACGCGCTGCACACCCTGATCACCAATGCTGTTGTGAACCCATACGCCGTTCCCCGTAGGAGGGATCGCGGCGTCGATCCGAGCCTGTAGCGCCGATGCACCCGTCGAAGAAATAAGATCGGCGACCGTCGTCACCGCCAGGAGGTGTCGACGATCGACCGCGGTTGTTCGCCGTGTTCTTGCTCGAGTGTCGGGTAATCGGTGTATCCGTGCTCGCCACCGCCGTAGAACGTCTTGGGATCGGGCTCATTGAGCGCGGCCCGGCGGCGGAAGCGCTCGGGGAGATCGGGGTTGGCGAGGAACGCACGGCCGAACGCGATCAGGTCCGCTTTACCGGCCTCGAGCCACTGCTCGGCGGTGTCATGTGTGAACCCTCCGGCGAGCATCAACATGCCGTGGAACTTCTGGCGGATCATCGCCAGCAATTTCTCGACCCGTTCGGGGATCGGCTCGCCCTTCTGAAGCTCGGTGGCGGCGGGATTGATCACGTGCAGGTAGGCGAGCTTGTATTCTGCGAGGTGCTCGGCGACGTAGCCGAACGTCTCCTCGGGATTATCGTCGTGGATGTCGTTGAACGTCGACAACGGCGAGATCCGAACGCCGACGCGCTCCGGTCCCCAGATCCCGATGCAGGCCTCGACCACATCGAGCAGCATGCGTGCGCGGTGCGCGACGGGGCCACCGTAGACATCGCTGCGGTGATTCGTGCCCGTCTCGAGGAACTGCTCGAGCAAATAACCATTCGCGCCGTGGATCTCGATCCCGTCGGCGTTCGCGATCTGCGCGTTGCGTGCACCGCGCGCGTACTGGCGAACCACAAAGGGCAGCTCGTCGATCTCGAGCGCGCGCGGACGAACAAAGGGCACGAGCTCACCTTCGCCGCGTTCGTTCTCGATGAACGCCTTGCCGGCGGGCGTGATCGGCGACGGCGCAACAGGCAGCATGTGATCGGGTTGGAGCGCCGGGTGCGAGATCCGACCCACGTGCCAGAGCTGGATGAACATGCGACCGCCGGCGCTGTGGACGGCGTCGGTGACGAGACGCCAGCCTTCGATCTGCTCGCGGTTGTGCATGCCCGGCGTCCACGCGTAACCCTGACCCTGCATGGACACCTGGGTCGCCTCGCTGATGATCAGCGCCGCCGACGCACGCTGCGCATAGTAGGCGGCATTGAGCTCGGTCGGAACGTTGCCGGGCGATCGCGCGCGCGATCGCGTGAGCGGAGCCATCACGATCCGATGCGGCAGCCATAATGGACCGACCCTGCTCGGCTGAAAGAGCAGTGCTGGTTGCTCGCGGGTAGCTGCGGTGGCGGCCATGGATCCAACGTGGGGAGCCCGTAGCAATCAGCAATCGGAGCAACCTGCTCGGGGAAAGGAGCGGCTGTGCGACGACGACGGGGATGCCCGAGACCGACGCTGCGCCGAGCGCGCATTCCATCAGAACGTGACAGGGTATGTGAACGATCCGCGACGCGAGTACCGCTAAGACATGATCGTGGAGCGGACGAGCGCTCGGAATGCGCGCGCGGCGGGGTCAGCGTGGGTGCGCTCGTGCCAGCTCATCGCGTACTTCGTCGTGTGCGCGGGCAGTGGAGTCACCAGCGCGCGAAGGCTTCGTCCTCTCGCGGCGAGTAGCGAAGACGGCAGCATCGTCACGAGATCCGTCGCGGCGACGACGTCTGCGGCCGCACTGAACGAAGGCACCGTCATCACGATCTGACGTGGGACGTTGGCCTCCGCGAAAGCCGCGGCGAACGGATCACCGAAGCGCTTTCCGGGGACCATCTCGACGCGAACGTGACGGAGCTCGCCGAGCGCGCGCCGCGAGAGCTTGCCTGCGGCGGCGTGACGGCGCCGCGCGACGAGGACGTTGCGCTCCTCGAGCAGCGGGTCCACGTGAAGGCCGGGCCCTCTTCCCGGAATGCCGACGTGGAGATCGACCTCCGACGAGCCGAGGTCGCCGAGCGAGATGAGTGCATCGATACCGACGATACGCAGGTGCGCGCGCGGCAACTCGCGGCGTATCGCGCTGGCGAGCCGCGGGACCCACACGACCTGGCCGACGTCGGCAACGGCGAGTGTGAAGGTGCGGGTACAGCTCGCGGGATCGAACGGCCGGGCGCCGAGCGCGAGCTCGAGGTCGTGCATCGTCCGCGCGAGGATCGGCGCGAGCTCTGCAGCACGTGGGGTGGGGACGATGCCGCGGCCCTTGCGAGTCACGAGCGGGTCGCCCAGGGCGTCGCGTAGGCGGGCAAGCGCGTTGCTGACGGCCGACGGGGTGACGTGCAGCCGGTCGGCGGCACGCGCCACGTTCTGTTCGGAGAGCACGACGTGCAGGACCAGCATCAGGTTGAGATCGATCGAAGCAATACTCACGGCCGGTGATGTTACACGTCATGAATCATCACTTCCAGAACAAGGTGCGCGGACGCAAGCTAGCCGCATGCATCGCTCCTCAGCCGCGATCACCGTGGCCGTGCTGGCCTCGTGTCATCCATCCTCGTCGACGGAAACCAACCCACCAAAGAGCAGTTCTATGACGACCTCTTCGCAGATCGCGTCCATCCATCGCGCCGATGCCCTCGACTCGTTCGTGTCCTATCGCGAGCTCGGTGCGGGCTCTCCGGTCGTGTTTCTTCACGGCAACCCGACGTCGTCCTACGTGTGGCGCAACGTGCTCCCGCTCCTCGCCGATCACCATCGCTGCCTCGCGCCCGACCTGATCGGTATGGGGCAATCCGGAAAGCCCGAGAGCGCTTACCACTACGCCGATCATGCGCGCTATCTCGATGCCTGGTTCGACGCGATGGACCTTCGTGACGTCGTGCTGGTCGGCTACGACTGGGGCGGCGTGCTCGCGATCGACTGGGCGTCCCGTCACGCCGATCGCGTGCGCGGTGTCGTCGTGTTCGAGACGATCCTGCAGTCGATGCACTGGTCCGAGTACCCGCCGCAGGGCGCCGAGCTGTTCCGCGCGCTGCGCACGCCGGGCGTGGGTGAGAAGCTCGTGCTCGAAGACAACGGCTTCTTGCCGAAGTCGCTAGACCACGGCGTGAAGCATGGGCTCTCGGCCGCCGATCGCGCCGAGTACAACGCCCCGTTCCCCGATGCGAAGTCGCGCCGCCCGATGTTGCAGTGGACGCGCTCGATCCCGATCGAAGGCGAGCCGGCAGAGGTCATGGCGGTCGTCACGCGCAACGCCGAGTGGCTGAGCAGCGCTCGGCACGTCGCGACGCTCCTGCTCACGTTCGATGGCAACACGATGAGCAACGCACCCGCCATCGTCGAGTGGGCCAAGCGCACGATCCCGAACCTCGAGATCAAGGCGCTGGGCGCGGCGGGGCACCACGCGCCGGAGGACGCACCTCGCGAGATCGCGATGGCGATCCGCGGATGGATCGCTCATCCGCGACGCTGACCCTCTGACGACGCGCGCTGACGTCCTGCGTCTGACCGAAGCCCCAGGAGGTTGCGTGGTACGCGCCATGCTTCGAGAATCGATCGTGTTCGACTACAGCCTACCGATCTTTCAGCTCAAGGACGCCGAGGACCGCGACTGGGGCACCGACCGGCTCTGGCAGCGACAGGACATGCTCGCCGCTATCTTGCACGATGCGGACTGCACGACATGTAACGCCGTCGAGCATGCGCTGAGAGCCGAACAGCCCGCTTGGGAGGAGCAGCACGTCGGGCTCGTGCTCGTTCACGTGCCGAGTACGCCGTCAGACGACGAGATCTCTCGCAACGTACTCGAAGTGCTGAAGCACCTCGGTGCAACCGCGCCCTGCCTGGTGATCGCCGACCGCTACGGACGGATCGCCGCGGTGCTGAATGTCCACGCGATGGAGCTCGATCAGATCATGCGTGAAGCACGCGAGTGGATGGACTTCGTGCAGGAGCAGTGCGACGAGTGCGGAGTTCCGGTCGAATGGGAAAATTCCGGACCCGGGTGAGCCCCCAAGCGCCGCGCAAAGTGCGACACCGACTTCGCTGTAACGCCTGCGAAGAACGCCGGCACGGGTGGTGTAGAGTGGGTCGCAATGCGGGAGGTATCGTGTCGGGCGACCCGCATCATCTTCGAGGCTCTCGAAGGAACTGAAGTCTCGATCGAGACGCTGGTGAAGGGCTTTCCCTGCTCGCTCACCGAGCTGCGGGATCCGAACGCGCGCATTGACTGGGACGTCTTCGTCGAGCTCCTGGACAGGATCGAGAGCGTCTGCGGCGACACGCTGACCGCCGAGGAGATCGGCGCGCGCATGCTCAAGGTACCGTCATTCGATCTTCTCCGTCGTGCCGGGCAGCTGCTCGTGAGTCCGCGCCAGCTCTACGAAGTTGGCGTGCGGCTCGTCGCGCCCGCGATGTTTTCGAACGTGATCGTGCGGAACGAGTGGCTGCCGTCCGGACGTCTCGTGATTACCGGCGAGTTGCTCGCGGGTTATCGCGAGTCGATCATGTACTTCCGGATCTGCCACGCAAATGTCGCGGCGGTGCCCCGCCTACTGGGCCTTCCCGCCTCGAAGATCGAGGAACAGGCGCTTTCGGGCCGCCGCTCGCGGCTCGTGCTCTTGCCACCGCCCTCGCACACCCTGCCGGCGCGAATCGGTCGTACCGCGCGGCTCGTCGGCGCATTCGGCGAAGTCTGGCGCGGCGTCGCGCGGCAACAACGCGAGCTCGAAGCGAGCATCGCCGCCCTCCGCACGTCGCGGCACGAGTACCAGCAGCTGATCGAGCGGCTACCCGACGGCGTCATGATCCACAGCGATGGCGTGGTGCGCTGGGGGAATGCGGCGCTCATCGAGATCTTCGGTGCGAGGCGGCTCGAGGACCTCGTCGGCCGCCATCTGCTCGACTTCGCCCCGCCCGAGGATCGCGAGGAGATCATGCTCGCGATGCGCCGATCGGCGACGAACGAAGTGAGCGACGCGCGTCACGAGTACCGCGTCCTCGGGGCCGAAGGAGGGGTGCGACGGGTCCAGGCCGGCACGGCGCAGCTGGTCGATTTCGAGGGCAAGCCGGCGCGCCTCGTGGTCCTCCGCGACGTGACCGAGCAGCATCGGCTGCGCGAGCAAGCGGCGGTCTCGGATCGACTGGCTTCGATCGGCGCGCTCGCGGCAGGCGTCGCACACGAGATCAATAACCCGCTGACGTACGTGAAGCTCAGCCTCGAGATCGCATCCCGCGAGGTCGTGGCGATGCGCGATCACGAGCGAACCGCAAAGCTCCAGGCTTCGCTCGGCCACGTTCGCGAAGGCACCGACCGCGTGCTCGGGATCGTGCGCGATCTGAAGATGCTGTCTCGCATCCACGATGAGCCGCGCGAGGCCGTCGACGTGCCTGCGCTCCTCGACTCTACGCTCGCGCTTGCGGAGCGAGCGATCTCCTCGAAGGCGCAGGTCGTCCGCAGCTATGGGCCGACCCCGCCTGCGCTCGCCACCCGTGGCGGGCTCGGGCAGGTGTTCCTCAACCTCCTGATGAACGCCGCGGACGCGATCCCGGAAGGTGCATCCACCGAGCACGTGATTCGCGTGACAACGCGCAGCGACCCGGCCGGGCGCGCGGTCATCGAGATCAGCGACAGCGGATGTGGCATCACGCCCGAAATAGGGAGTCGCGTCTTCGACCCGTTCTTCACGACGAAGCCGATCGGCGCGGGCACCGGGCTCGGCCTGCCGATGTGCCACCGCATCGTCACCGAGCTCCAGGGTGAGATCGCGTTCGAGTCCTCGCCGGGGGCGACGACCTTCCGCGTCACGTTTCCCGCCGCGCCGCCACCCGAGCGCGTTCCGGCGACGATCGATCAGCGCGCGGTCACGCGGTCCACGCGGGCGCGACCTCGGGTACTCGTGGTCGACGACGAGCCGACGTTGCTCGTCGCGTTTGCGAGGCATTTCGCGGACGCGTACGACACGGTGACCGCGGAAGGGGCGCATCAGGCGCTCGACATCCTGCGCGATGACAGACGCTTCGACGCCGTGCTCACCGATTTGATGATGCCCGGCGTCACGGGCATGGACCTCTACGAAACGGTCCGTGCGAATCACCCCGGGCTCGAACGACGGTTCTTGTTCATGACGGGCGGCGTCTACACGGCGCGCGCGCAAAGCTTCCTCGCAACGGTGCCGAACCGGTGCATCGAGAAGCCATTCGATCACGGTGAGCTGCTCAAGGCGATCGACGAGGTCGTGCACGCCTGATCTCGGAGCTCGGCTCCGTCACGGCGCTCCGGAAGCCGCTCCGACCACATCGGGCATCGCGGCAGTACACTCGAGAGGTCATGCTGCTGAACCTCGACGCCGGCGAACACGAGGACGAGCGCGAGGAACTGTGGGCGCTGTTCGACGTGCTCAACATCGCGTGCGGCGGTCACGCGGGGAACCCGGCATCGATGGAGCGCCTCGTCGCGTTCTGCGCTCGAGACCAGGGGCCGCGCGCCGGTGCGCATCCATCCTATCCGGACCGCGAACACTTCGGGAGGCGCACGATCCAGATCGCGCCGGATGCGCTCGCCGCGACGATCGCCGAACAGTGCGCCACGCTTGCAACCATCGCGCGGCAGCATGCGCTGACGATCGGCTCGGTCAAGCCGCACGGCGCGCTCTATCACGACGCGGCCACGAACGAGACGATCGCTCACGCGGTGCTCGAGGGGATTGTCGACGCCCTCGGTGCAGGTGTCGTCGTGATCGGCTCGCCGCGCGGCGAGCTGCGAAACGCGGCGAAGCTGCTCGGTCTCCGCTATGCGCGTGAAGGCTTCGCAGATCGGCGCATGCGCCCCGACGGTACGCTCGCGCCTCGCAGCGAGCCCGATGCGCTGATCACCGATCCCACCGAGGCCGCCGCCCAAGCGACGGCGCTCGCGCCGGAGGTCGATACGATCTGCGTCCACTCCGATACACCGGGGGCGATCGCGATCGCGCGCGCCGTTCGCGAGGCACTACGTGGCTGACTGGGTAGCGCTCGGCGACCGTGCGATCCGGTTCGCGCGCGCCGCTGTTCCCTCGCGCGCGATCGTGCGCGAGGTACGGCGGTGGCCGGGCGTGATCGATGTCGTCGTGGCACGAGACGACGTCGCGGCTTACTTCGCCGGGCCACCCCACGTCGATCCCGAGCGCATCCGCGCGCTAGCAAACGCGACCGACGATCCCGAGCCCGTGCGTGACATCGAGCTCCGCGCCGCCTACGACGGTCCCGATCTAGACGAGGTAGCACGTGCGACGGGCATCACGACAGCCGAGGTGAAGCGGCTGCACGCGACGGCAACCTATAGCGTCGAGTCGATGGGCTTCGCACCCGGCTTTGCGTATCTCGCCGGGCTCGACGCGCGGCTCGTCCTGCCCCGTCGTGCAACGCCGCGGCCGCGAGTGCCGGCAGGATCGATCGGCGTCGCGGGCGCATACACCGCGGTGTATCCGTTCGATTCGCCCGGAGGTTGGCACCTGATCGGCCACATCGTCGGCATGAAGATGTTCGGCACCGACGGCTCGCTGCTGCGTCTCGGCGATCGCGTGAGGTTCGTGTCGTGAGCCTCGTTGTCGTCAACGCGGTCGGGATGGTCACCGTGCAGGACAGAGGACGCCCCGGCCGAATGCACGAAGCGGTTCCGCCAGGTGGTGCGCTCGTGCGCGAGCTCCACACCGCCGCGAATCGCCACGCGCTCAACGAGGACGGCTCCCCCGCGCTCGAAGTGCTCGGAGAGCTCGTCGTGCGCGCCATCGCCGATACGCTCGTCGGCAGCGAGCTCGGTGCGCGCATGCTGCGCGCGGGTGACGAGCTCGTGATCGCGAGCGAGCCACGGCGCGTCGCTTATCTCGCGATCCGCGGCGGTGTGGAGGCGCCGCTCGTGCTCGGCGGGCGCGGTACCCAGCTGTCGGCGGGCCTCGGCGCGCTCGTGCGGCCAGGTGATCGGATCGATTCCGCGGGTGCGGACGAGCTCGTTCCGTTCGACCACGAGGCATTCGACGCGCGCGACGTGATCCGCGTGCTCGCCGGCCCCGATCCCGAGGCGTTTCCCGCGGACATGCTCGCGAAGCTCACCGCCGCGGCGTACCGCGTGCATTCGTCGAGCAACCGCGTCGGCACGCGCCTCGAAGGTCCAGCGATCCCGCGCGCCGAGCATGTGCGCGAGACATCGCGACCCATGGTGATCGGTGCCATCGAGATTCCGGGCGACGGCGCGCCCATCGTCCTCGGGCCCGAGCACCCGACCACCGGTGGCTATCCGATCCTCGCCGTGATTTCCCACGCGGATCTCGGCGCATTTTTCGCGATCCGGCCCGGCGGTTCCGTTCGGTTTACCCGCACGGGTTCGAACAACTGATCCATCCAGCACCTGACGTCACTCGTGCGTCGCATCGGTCGACGATAGGTCCGGAGCTGCCGGCCGCGGCCGAGATTGCACGCGGCTCGCGACCTGCGGTGCTCCGTGATAGCTCACGACAGTGGACGGTCCCCGCAACTCTGCGCACGACACGCTCCTCCTCCTCCTCAGCTTGGCGGCCGGATGCGTGGACGCACGCGCGTTCGTGAGCGTCGGCGTGTTTACCGCGAACATGACCGGAAACTCTGTCGTGCTCGCGCTCGCGCTGCTCCACCCCGATGTCGACCACGTCGCTCTGCCGTTCCTCGCGCTCGCTGCATTTTGCCTTGGCGTCGCAGTGGGCGCGCGGCTCACCGTGACCACCGAGCACACGTGGAGCCGGGGCGTGAGTCGAGCGATGTTCCTGGCCGGTGTCGTCATGCTCGTCGTTGCCACGTTGATCTCGGTTACCGGCGAGCAACTCCTCGTGGCGACAGGTTTCGCAATGGGCGTTCAAAGCGCCGCGGTGCAACGTCTTGGCGTCGCCGGAGTGGCGACGGTCGTCGTGACGGGCACGCTGACGACGGCGATCACGCGATTTGTGGCACCCGGTCCGGGCGAAAGGAGGGCCGGTGCATGGTTGCCGGCACTCACGTGGATCGGCTATCTCGCGGGCGCCATTCTCGGCGGACTGCAGACCGCGCGGGCGCTGATCTTGTTCCTTCCGGGCGCTCTCCTGTTGGCCGTAGCGGCGATCGCTCAGCTCGGCCGCGCGACGAGTGCCGAATCGGCAAGTCGCCGACAGCCCGCTGCGTGATCCCACGTAGGGCACGCCGGCGGCGACGTGCTGTAACAGGCAACGGACGGACCGAAAATCGTCGATACTAGTCGCGTGAACGCCAGGTGCGCCGTGTTGTTGCTCGCGTGCGCGTGCGGCGGAAATCGTGCGACCTCCGATGCCTCTGATGCGGTGCTCGACGGCACTCGCGATAGTGCCGTGATGAAGCTCGTCGCATACGTCGGTGGCTACGGTCCGAACATCGCGTGGTACGCGGTCGACCCGGCGACCGGCGCGCTCGCACCTTCGGGATCGATCGCCGCGTTTGGAGCGAGCCCGTCGTTTCTCGCGATCGATCGGACTCGCCTGTACGCGGTGAGTGAAGCGACGAGTCGCGTCGGCGCCTATACGATCGATCAGGCGTCGGGTGCGCTGGCATTTCTCGAGGACGCGTCCTCCGGAGGAACCGGACCTGCACATGTCTCGGTCGATCGCTCGGGCAAGTACGTGTTCGTGGCGAACTACGGCGACGGCAGCGTCGCGGTCTTGCCGGTGCGAACCAGTGGCATCGGCGCGCCGCAGCAAACGCTCGTGGTCGGCTCTCACGCGCACCAGATCATCGCCGATCCGTCGAATCGCTACGTGTTCGTGCCGTGTCTCGGCGCGAACTACGTCGCGCAGTTCGCGTTCGATGCGGCCACCGGAATGCTCACCCCGAATGCGAGGCTCGCGACGGCACCCGGCGCCGGGCCGCGGCACCTCGCGTTCGCGCCGGACGGCATCCACGCCTACTTGATCAACGAGGTCGATAGTACGCTGTCGGCGCTCTCGCTCGATCCCGCGACGGGACGGCTGACTCCGCTGCAGACCGTGTCGACGCGAGCAGCGGGCGCGACCGGCGCAAATACCACGGCGGAGGTATCGGTCCATCCGTCCGGACGTTTCGTGTACGGCTCCAATCGCGGCGACAACAACATCGTCACATACGCGATCGCCCCCGGGACCGGCATGGTCTCGCTCGTCGGTCACACGAGCACGCAAGGCACGACACCTCGATCGTTCACGCTCGATCCGAGCGGCGCATTTCTATATGCCGCGAATCAGGGTTCGGATTCCGTCGTGCCGTTCACGATCGATCCGCAGAGCGGCCTGCCCTCGCCCACGGCTGCGCAGGTCACGGCGACGAAGCCGTCCTACGTCGGCGTGCTCGCGCTTCCGTGAGTATGCCGCGTACATGTATCGCAGCGCGCCGCGGTGATCACCACCTCAGCTTCAACGTGTCTCCTTCAAGAGCGACCGTCGAACCGAGTAGCTCCCCGGTCTCCGCGATCGTATTGGCGAGCCAGCACACTTCCGGTGCTCCGGGTCGGCGAACCTGAAACCGCCGCATCTGCGTCGGCACCATCTCGAGTTGCGTTAGCGTTCCCGCCTCGTCAACCGTCACGAGGTAGAGCAACCCGAGATCTCCGCGATAGATCTGGTGACCTTGGATTCCTTCGTAATCGGTCAACAGATCGCCGCAGCCGTAGAGGATCGGGTGTCCCTCGCGCACCTCGATGCCCTTCACGTGATGCGAAGAATGGCCGTGAAGCACGTGCACGCCCGCGTCGATCATTCGGTGAGCGAACCACCGGTGCTGTGCCGGGACCGAGAAGCCCCAGTTGGAGCCCCAGTGGACCGAGAGCACGATGATCGTGTCCTTTCGTCGCCACGGCTCGATCGCTTCGCTCACTCTTCTGGCGGCGACCTCGTCGAACTCCTGCACGACAAATACGCCCGGCTGCCCCTCGGCGGCGGCCCACGAAAATGGAACGCCGGCGTCGACGCCACCGACCCCGAATACGAGGACGCGCCCGCGTTCACCGAGCTCGATCACCGCTGGTCGCACGGCTTCTTCTGGTTCCCGCCCGGCCCCACAACGAGCGATGCCGAGCTCGTCCAATTTCGACAACGTATCGAGAAGTCCTGCAGTGCCCCAGTCGAGCACGTGGTTGTTGGCGAGCGCGCAGACGTCGATGTGCGCGGCCTCGAGCGCCGACGCATTCTGCGGGCTAACGCGATAGTGAATTCCTTTGTCGGGCTCGTACGTGTTGGAACAGGTGATGCTGGTCTCGAGGTTGATGATCCGCACGTCGGGACGCTTCGCGTTTAGGATCGAAAGCGCGTCACCCCAGGGATACTCGGGCCCGACGCCGGTCGGGATCGGACCCGACACATCCTCGGCGATTCCGACATAGTCGCGCGCGTCCTGGATGTAGCCCTCATGCAACGTCGGATCACAAGGACACGCAAGAATCTGATCGATTCCGCGGCCGAGCATGACGTCACCACACATGAACAGACTGATCACACTCGTTCGACCAGCAAGCGCAGGACCATCGCCTTTCCGCCGAGAGCGTGTGAATCTCCGGCGTGGTTGAACGTCTCCTCTCCATGCGGATCTCGGTGCTCTCCCTGGTGATCGTGGTCGCGTGCAACTCGTCTAACGACGACCTTCGCGTGCAATCCCCGAAGGTCGCGCCGCACGCGCCCACCGAGGCAAGCGCGATCGCGAGATGCCCCGTGGGCGACGGAGTGAACGTCGCGGTGTATGGATTTCTGGTCCGCGAGATGGCGGAGCGCGCGAGCGGTAGTCGCGAGACGACGCGTGCTGCGCTCGCGGACGAGACGCAGAAGCTCGCGGATCCGAGCATCAAGCCGCCGCGAGCTTCGATCGTCGAGAGCGAGGTCTCGCACGTGCTGACGACGCTGTGCGACGGTACGCCGGGCTGCGTGACCACGGCGATCTACGATCGCAGCGGGCTCGCGATCGCGCTGTCGTCGCACCGCTCGAAGATCGCGCCGTACGGCATCGGCGATGATGCGCGCTGGAACGCGCTCACGGCCAGCTCGATCGCAGACGGCGGCGGCGAGTTCGAGCTCGCGTGCGACGAAGCGAAGGCGGCGGCGCTGCCCTGCAATCGCGATCACCGCCTCGTTGCGTTTCCGGTGTTCGCCGACGGTGCACTGCTCGGACTCGCGAGCTGCATCGTCGAGACGCGCCCGCGCGACGCGACGTAGTCGTCGACGGCTGCGCTCGACGAAGCGCGCACTCAGGGAGTGGTCGTCTGCGCATGCGAGCTGAGCGGCCAGGTCTGCCAACCGACGCCACCCAGTGGATCGCGCACGACGACCGCGAGCTGTCCGGTTATCGATTCGCCCGGCTTCACGTGCAGCAGCGCTGCGTGCTCGTTGTTGTCGTTGTCGAAGGACCCGCACGAGGTCAGCCAGCTCACGGTGTTCGCAGCGTCCTCGGAGATCCGAAGGGCAACGTCGGTATCGAACGGGACGGGACTCGCCGACTCGGGCGGTGCGCCATCCACCGTGACTGCACCGGGCTCGGGATTTTCGTGCGTGTCGCCGAAGTAGACGAGCTTGTTCGCGACCAGCGTCTCGCCACCGACCACGAACGTCGTCGACAGCTGCACCGAGATCACCGCGCCATCGGCGAGCCCCAAAGCAGCGCGCGCCGCGCCCAGGGTCGCCTCATCGGGAGCCGTGACCTGCCATCCGCTGCCGCTCTGGCTCACGATCCCTGCTAGCGGTGCAGCCGCACTCGCCGCCGCCGGGGTTTGGACCGCGACGCCACCGTCGACGCTCGTCACGAGTGCGTCGATCTCGGCGACTTGACCTGCGAGCAGGTGGGGCGGTGTGACACGGACCGCGATGATGCGGTCGTGCCGAAGCTGCCAACCAGGATCGGCGTTGGTGGCACAAGCGAGCAACGCGGAGCACGCCAGAAGCACGGCGAGCGCCCTCACAGCACACCCCGCAGTCCGATCGAAGGAATGATCGGCAGCGACGTGATCGCCGACTTCTGCGAGTAGTCGTAGTTGTATTGGTAGGTCGAAACGCTCGCGTTGAGATAGGCGTTCTGGATGTCGAGGAATCCGGTCAAGGCGACCGGACCCACTTGCCAGGTATGATCGATGCGGAAATCGAGCTGATGATGGAGTGGTACGCGCAGCGAATTCACCGCGCCATTGGTCGGATCGTACGTGTTGGAATCGCTCTGGAACACCGAGCTCGCGATCGGCGTGTACGGCAACCCGGAGTACAGCTCGAAGCGAGCGCCGAGCTGCCAGTTGCCCTTCTTCCAGCTAAGCGCGCCGTTGAGGCTGTGCGGTTGGTCGTACGCGAACAGGTATGTGGGGCCGCCTGGATAGTCGATCCGCGTCGAGTGCGTGTACGAATAGCTGAGCCAGCCGAACCACGGACCTTCGCGAACCGTCGCGAGGACCTCCGCCCCGTAGGTCGTCCCGCGCCCCGTGTTGCCGAGTGTACCGGTGGGATCCGCGGCCACGAGATGGCTACGATCCGTATAATAGAGCGAGGGCTGAATCCGCACGCCGTCGCGGGGCTTGTACTCGAGCCCGGCGATCACTTGAGTGCTGCGCTCGGGGTCGAGGTTGTGAATCAGCTCGTCCTGGTACTCCGCCGGCCTGCGGTATGCGCCGGCTGCGAGCCGCGCGCCGAGCTTGGAAGTCAGATCGAGAATCAGCTGACCGCGTGGCTGCAACGTGACCTGCCCCGAGCGAGCAAAGCCGTCGAGCCGCAATCCGGTCGTGACGTGAACGCGCGGCGAGAGCGAGGCGGACAGCGCGGTCCAGCTGCCGAAGTCAGGCGTCCAGATCACTCCTTGGAAGCGGAACGACACGTCGTTCGGGTTCCTCAGTCCCATCCCCATTCCCAATCCTCCGATGCCCGCGGTGCCATCGTGCTTCGGCGTCGGTACGGCGAGGTCGAGCGCGTAGCGCGATGCATCGACTTCTCCGCCGACGCGCCAGGTCACGTTCGTGAGACCACCGAGCTCCTTCGCCGTGCGGGTAAGCTCGCCCCGCAGCGTGGTCTCGATCCGGTCGACGTGGATGTGCTGGACAGCGCCGAGGCTGACGTTGAAGCTCTCCGGCATCTCCGATAGCGCGAGGACGGCGGACCACGGTCCGTCCTGCCAGCGCGCGCTGGCCGTGACGCGCACGAACTCGGTCAGCTGAGATAGCTGCTTGTCGGCCTGATGCGTCTTGTCGAAGTAAAGCTGGAACGCATCGATCGAGCCGATGGTGGAGACCGCGAGCTTCCATTTACTGGAGAGAGCGTGGTCGATGCGTCCTTGGAGGTCGTAGTAGTACGGCACGGTCGTCAGCGACAGATTCGCGCTCGCCGGAAGCACGTACGGCAAGATCATGTCGATCGTCGAACGCCGGACTGCCAGCATGTAGTCGGTGTGTCGGAACGAACCTTGTGCGAGCGCACCGCCGTCGAGCGCCGAGATCTCGGCCTGCTCGCTACGCTTCTCTGAACCAGCGCGCGTGGTCAAGGACACGATTCCCGATGCTGCGCGGCCATACGCGACATCGAAGCCGCCTGGGACGTAGTCCAGCGTCGAGATCGCCTCCGCCGGCAAGATCGCCCGAAATCCGATCGTGTGATAAAGGAGCGGCACCTCGAAATCGTCGATCAGAACCTTGGAGTCCTGCGGCGCGGACCCGCGGATGACGAGTCCCGAGTATCCGGCTGGCATCTGCGTGTTGACGACGCCAGGCATCGCGGTCAACGCGCGCACGACGTCGCCACCGCTGCCCGGAATTCGTTGGATGTCATCACGGCTGACGGTTACCGATCCAGGTGACGCCGGTGCGGCGTCACCGTGAATCTCGATCGTCTCGCTGGCTTGCGCCAAGGACAGCAGCACGATGTCGTCGACCTCCGCCCCACTCACCATGCCGAGCGCCGTCTCGAACCCATCCTTATCAATGATCAGCGATGCGCCCACGGCCGCCTGCGCGACGCGGTACGTCCCGTCTCGGCTCGTCTTGGCGATCGTCGTCGTGCCCTCGATGGTCACCGTCGCGCCTCGCACGGGTTGGCCGAGCGCATCGATCACTCGTCCCGCGATCGCGATCGGCGAAGTAGCGGGCCGCGGAAATGCGTCGCCGGGAGCCGGCGTCGGGTTTGCCGGCGGCGGTGACTGCGCGCGAGCCGGCAGCGCAATGAACCCCATGCATGCTGCAGGCAGGAGATAGCGAACAACGATCCGGTTAACTCTTAGATGCATTCAGGCCGTCAAGGTCGATCGCATGATGTTGCGCCGGAGCTCGTCGCGCGCGAGCAAGGCACCGCGAACCTGCACCGTGGCGGCTCCGGGCGTTCCTCGCCAACCCGGGTCCGTGCGTGACCATGATGATCGCGGTCCGCGTACCTGGCCGAGCCAGACGAGTACGAGAATGTTTTCGACCGCGCGCGCGCTATCGAGGTTGCTCGTGGCGGCGCGGAACGATCTCGAGAGGCGCGCAAGTCATCGCATTTCCGATCGCGAGCACGACCGGCTTCACGATTCGCGCTTTCTCGAAGACACCACGAGAAATTCCTACGCGTGATGCTGCTGGACCTGTATCGCGCGACCGGACTTCAGGTCACCTCCGCGATGGTTCGCTTGTCCGCGAGCGGAGGCAGCGGTCCAGCCAAGATCGTGAAACAGACGGTCGGCAACTCAGGGCGACGCACGCTTCGCCGCATCCTCGATGACGGCCGCGACCTCTTTGGGATGCGACTCGTAAACCGAGTGGCTCGCGCCAGGGACCATGGTTGTATGGCTGTGCGCGCGCGCGTAGTACCACTTCTCGAGATCGGGGTTGATCATCATGTCCGCCCCCGCAACAATCGCCCAGCTCGGCTTCGTCCTCCATGCGGCCGCAGTGAGCGGCGTCGTGAACACCTTCGCTGACGTCAGGATCTGAGCTCGCGCCTCGAACTCGGCTTGCTCGCGCGGCAGATCTGCCGCGAAGTCCTCGGGGAAGGCCGCCCGGTCGAGAAACGTGAAGCCATCGGGCGTGGTCTTGATCGCTCCCGGTTGCTTCTGCACGGCACTGGGCATGCGCTTTCCAAGCTCGCTTTCGTTCTCTCCGACATCGGGCGCGTGCGCAGCGATGTACACGAGCCCTGCGACCTTCGGGTGGGTACCGACCTCGGTGATGACCGAGCCCCCATAGCTATGACCGACCAGGATCACCGGTCCTCTCTGAAGGTCGAGGATCCGCTTCGTCGCGGCGACGTCGTCCTGAAATGACGTCAGTGGTTCCTGGACCAAGGTCACGTCGTATCCGTCCCGGGTGAGCGTCTCGTAGACAGCCTTCCAGCCTGATCCATCCACCCATGCACCGTGCACCAGCACGATGGTTTTCACAGGAGCGGCGAATGCGGGCGCACTCGCGCTGGACAACACGGCCATGGCGATTATCGAGCTACGAACAAAGCACGTTCTATCGATCATAAGTGTCCTAGTTACGAGTGTCGGGCATTCCTCGCATAGGGCACGGTGCATGTGAGATGCCCGCCGGTCGCGCGTCGCGCCGTGCGTCGTCGCAAGAACGGCGTCCGTGCGTGACCATGATGATGGCGATCCGCGTGCTGGCACGTGCGCCCATGCACGCCATCACGATCCGTTGCAATCTAGCTCGCGCCATGAGCTACGGATCTGCAGCGCCAGCTCGGTCGGCGCGGCGTTTGACTTGCGCTCGCTCACTCGCGCTACGCAGTGTCATCGGCGCCCAAGCCGGAAAATGGCGAGCAGGCATACAGCCCTGTCGCGTCTCGCAGTTGCCTTAAGCAAGTCTTCATCGAGGCCGTGGCATGAGGCTCGCTACCGCCGAGTCGCGCCGCACGCCGTAGACGCGAGTCGTTCGCGTGTTGCGAGTCTGTTGCGCGAAGGAGTTCGGGATGAGGCCGACCGCGAGGATCTGGAGAATGTCCGCGCTAGCCCTGGCGCTTGGACCAAGCTGTTCGTTGGGCAGCGCCGGAGATAACGGCGCCGGAGATCACGGCGCCGGAAGTATCAGGGTCGGAGCTGCCGGCTCTGTCGGATCAGCCGCGCCGGTTACGGCGGTGCCGTTCCTGATTCCCAACGGGACGAACACGGGCATCGTCAATTCGAATTTTCTGTTCGAACCGGAAGTCCCGATGGCTTCGCTCAAGTACACGCCGACGTGGAACGAGATCGAGCAGTTGCTCGATAACCCCTATCGAGTCACACCGTGTTCGGCGCTCATCTCGGCACCCCCACTCGTTCGCAACACGCCACCAAACGAGCAGAACTTTCCGTCGTACTGCACGAGCACCGCGCTGGTGAGACGTCCCGGGTTCGGTGTGACGTTGCCGCCGTTTCTGATCGATCCGCTCAACTACAATCCGACCACCGGCGAAGAGATGAGGCTTCTCAATCCACTCTACGCGGGTGGCGAGTTCGACGCGACCAGCGCATGCGTTTCCGCGACCGCGGATCCGTGCACGCCGGATCAGAAGATGATCACGGTGTCGTCGGGCTTCGATCGAATGGGTGTCGGTGATACGGCGATCGACTACGACTCACCGATCGCGCGGGACACGCCGACGTGTGTGTTGTCGACCGAGACGCCCGAAGGGATCGCGCTGTGCGGCGGCGATCCGGGCGAACCCGGTTACACCCGCTTTGGCAACTTGAACTTGCGCAGTTATTCGACGCCGGCCTTGCCCCTTCCGGGAACGGCCACGCCCGCGACATCGACGGCCGGTTTCCCACTCTTCGATCCGGATCGCGGCTTCATCTATCCGCGGACGCCGGCCAATCCGGAAGGTGGTTTGCGCAAGCCTTCGCTGCGAATTCCAGAAGTCGGTGGCGCACCCGGGAGTCCAAATTTTCTCGCCAATATCGATCCAAACAACGTCGCGCCGTCGAACGAGAATGACTACGTCCTCGATCGAGCTGTCGCGATTCAGCTCGGCAAGGCCCTGTTCTGGGACATGCAAGTGGGCAGTGACGGCGTGCAGTCATGCGGCACGTGTCACTTCCACGCCGGTGCAGACAACCGCACGAAGAACCTGCTCAACCCGAATCACCTTGGACCGCAGAAGTTCGCCGCGACGTTCGACCTGCGCCCGCCCAACAGCGAGCTGACCGTCGCCGATTTTCCATTTCACAAGCTGCGCGATCCCGAGATCGCGGGTGATCCGGCGTGCACGATGCCGATTCGCGCGAACATCAACCCGGGCGTCCTCGAGAACAACTTTCCAGAAGGCGTCACCGATTTCACGGTGTGCGACGCCGACAACATCGCGAGCGACACGAACGACGTCGCGTCCTCGATGGGCGTGCACTTCGGAATGTTCGCGGACATCCCGGCACCCGGGAGCGCGGCGTTCACACAGCCGTCAGCAACCGGAGGCGTGCGCGCCGTGTTGCCCGATCTGCGCCAACCAAACCCGATGGATCCGATTGCAGGCTTCGCGGGCACGACGGGAAACGAGATCAGACGCGTCGAGCCTCGCAACACGCCGACGCTGTTCGGAGCCGCGTTCAACTTCGACAATTTCTGGGATGCACGCGCCCGTCACGATGCGAACGGCGGCAGCGTGTTCGGCGCGGCCGATCCTCAGAGCCACGTGTTCGTCGGTACCCCCGGGCAGGACGACCTGACCGCAACACGCCAGATCATCCGCTTCTCGAGTATCGCGTCACTCGCGACCGGCCCGGGCCTGAGCGAGTTCGAGATGTCGTTCCAGGGTCGGAACTGGGCCAAGATCGGTAAGAAGCTCCTGCAAGGCGCCGGCACCGTCGCGGAGCCGCGTGTGACACCGCTGGCGAATCAACTCGTCGCCACGACCGACAGCGTGCTCGGTGAGTGGTCGAATCAGGGTGGCTCGAGATGTTCGGCGCTGCCCGCGGCCGACCGATCGGGAAACGGTCTGACGGCCGCCGGAAAGCCCGGCCTCTGCATCAGTTACCCGGCGCTGATCCGCCGCGCGTTCTATCCCGCGCTCTGGGATACGGGTGGCCACCTGGACGGCACCCCGGCGCCGTGTACGAGCGCGACGTTAGGCGTGCTGTCGCCGGCCGGGTGTGATCCGTTCGATGGCTACGTACTGGCGATCGCGCCCGGGTCAGCCGCGCCGACCGACACGAACCAGTTCACTCAGATGGAAGCGAACTTCTCGCTGTTCTTCGGGCTATCGATCCAGCTGTGGGCGACGATCCTCGTCCCCGACAACACGCCTTTCGATCAGTTCCTCGACCAGAACCCCGACGCTTTCAAATCGATGGGCGAGGCCGGAGAGGCCGGCTTGGTGCCGACGTTGCCGATGTGTACGAGCCCCACGCAGCGCTTCTGCGTCCGCGAGGTCGCTCTCTTCAAGCGCGATACAACGCTCGGTGGCACGCGCGCGCCCGGATCGAACCAGCCCGATCCTCTACTCGGCCTGGATCTGTTCGAAGGATCGAATCTCTCGGCCAAGAATCCAAACTTCCGATCTTCGCGATGTGGTGAGTGTCATGCGCTGCCGACGCTGACCGACCACACGATGCCATTCACGTTCAAGGCAACGCTGCGTGACTTCGGCCCCGGCGAATTCCTGCGGCCCGGCGTCGAGGATCCGATCGAGCCGCTCGGTCGGCTCCGGTTGATCTCGGGCTTCTTGCTCGAGTCCGAGATGAACGAAAACGGACAAGATGGTGTCGAGCGCCGGATCATCAATCAGAGTCTGGTCCCGAATCCGGTGGATGGGCTCGCGTATCCCGACGGTCTCCTCGATCCGGCCGGTGCAGACGGCATCCTGGGAACGGCGGACGACTACAAGGGAGCGGGCGCCTCGTTCTTCGACAACGGCATCTACAACATCGGCGTGCGCCCGATCGACGAGGACATCGGACGCGGCGGCGATGACGCGTTCGGCTGGCCGCTGTCGCTGGCGACGCTGCTGCTCAAGAATCTCGGCGGCGTGGACTACGAGCCCGGCACTCCGCTACCGACGTTCTCGTGCGCGACGGACCCGTGCGATCCGACCGCAGACGCGACGGGCGGGCTGTTCGCCGAGAGCTCGCACGACCCGCAGATCAACCCGGGCTTCGAAGGCTCGGTCGTGAACCCGCTGATGCCGCCCTATCTGGCGCCGTGGCTCAACGAGATCAATGTCGGCGACGGCTCACCGGAGATCGACGAGGTGTTCGGTGGCGTCAACACGATCACCGATATAGCGATCCTCGAGGGCTTCCTCGACACGATCGGGCCGTTCAACCCCGCGGGGCTGCTGCCCGAAGCACTTAACAGCGCGGAGAGCCCGTTGATGGGCACGTGGCCGGTGGCGAACCGGGTCGGCCGCAACGGCGACTTCAAGGCGGCGCAGTTGCGCGAGGTCGAGCTCACCGGGCCGTACTTCCACAATGGCGGCCTGCTGACGCTCCGGCAGGTCGTCGACTTCTATTCTCGCGGCGGTGACTTCCCGATCACGAATTCGGAACACCGCGACTTCAACCTGGTCAATCAGAACATCGAGGTTCAGTCGAACCTCTCGGAGGAGGAGAAGGTCGCGCTCGTCGACTTCCTGTTGACGCTCACCGATGACCGCGTGCGGTACGAGCGCGCGCCGTTCGATCACCCGGAGGTCATCGTGCCGCTCGATGGCCTCGCACCCGACAACACGACGGGCCGCGATGCGATGCTGACGGGCTGTACCGCGCTCCCCGCGCCGGAAGGCTCGAGCTGCGCCGGCGGCATGTTCCGCGATGTGCCGGCAGTCGGTGCCACGGGCAGCACGGTCGCGCTGCCGAACTTCCTCGGGATCGCCGGAGCGGATCCTGTTACGGGTGTGCCGATCAAACGACTCGTCGGCGGAGCGGCATTCTGTTCAACCATCGACTCGCAGTACTGCCATTAGGAGAATCCGATGAAGACGAAATGGCTATTCGTGATCGGCGTTGCGATTGTCCTCGCGATCGGAACGCGAGCGGTGACCCGCACCTGGAGCACCGCGAGTCCTCCGACCGACGCATCCATCGAGACGCCGCAAGGAAAGGTCAGCTACGCGGTCGGAGTGGTGATGGCGAGGAGCTTCAAGCGGCCCGGAGTAGCGCTCGAGGTAGCGGCCGTGGAGAAGGGACTGCGCGATGCGCTCGAAGGCGGGACGTTGGCCATGTCCGAGCAAGACGTGCAGAAGACGTTGATGACTTTTCGCAGCGAGCTCCAGCAAAAAGCGAAGGAAGCGATGAAAGTGACTGCTGCCGCCGCGAAGCAGCAGACCGAGGTGTTCTTGGCCGAGAACGCGAAGAAACCAGGCGTCGTGACTTTGCCAAGCGGCCTCCAGTACAAGGTCCTCAAAGCAGGCGCGGGTAAGAAACCGGCGAGCACCGACACGGTCGAGTGTCAGTATCGAGGCACGCGCGTCGATGGGACGGAATTCGACAGCTCGTACAAGCGAGGACAACCTTCGACGTTGAAGATGACGGGCTTGATCCACGGCTGGCAAGAGGCGCTGCCGATGATGCCGGTTGGATCGAAATGGCAGCTGTTCGTGCCGCCTTCGCTCGCGTACGGAGAGCGCGGATCCGGATCGAAGATTCCTCCGAATGCGACGCTCATCTTCGAGATCGAGCTGCTCGGGATCAAGTCATGAGGCTGCGCGCGCGTCTCGTGATCACGGGCTGGTCCATCACGTGCCTCGCGATATGCGGCGTGTTGGTCCTCGCGCGTGTGCACGAGCCAGCGCACGTCGTGGTCGACGAGCACCCGTCGCCCACTCGTGAGCGGGTGCGCGAGACGCCGGTCCTCGAAGGCCGCTCTGTGGACAGGAACGTGCGGGCACCTCGGTCGGCAACGAAGCAGCTGCGGAGCGATCTCGTCGAGGGACTGCACGCGCTTCCGCTCGCGAGCTGCAACGCGCAAGGTGCCGTGTTCATCCTCGATCTCGCGACGCTCGACGGCAGCGTGCAGATCGAGAGCGCCGATCTGCTGCCGACGGCCTCGATCGGCGACAGCGCGCTCGCGTGCGTGCACGCCGTCCTCGCAGGACGCGTGCTACCCGCGCCCACCGCGAAGGCCGGCAGGCGCACACGGATGGCGTTTCCGATCGGAGAACCCGCGGCGCCGAGCGCCGTGAGCGCTCCGCGCCTGCCGGAACCGTAACCTCGATCGACAGTGGCGCGTCGGCAAGACAGCGTCGCTTCGAGCACGCCACGAGAAACGCCAAAGACGTGATCTGGCTGGACCTAGATCGGCGGCGCGTGGCTGGCTCGAAACTCGATCCGTTGCGCGACCGCACGCTATTGAAACACGTTCGGCATCGCGAGCATCGCTCGAAACAGTGACGTCGGCATATCCAGGTCTACACCGATACGGTTGACCTCGAAGGGATCGAATTTACGCCAGAGCGGGTGCGCCCCCGTGTCGTTGGTAAAACCGACCTTGTACCCGGCCGCAGCAAGGGCCCTCCGAACGAACGGTCGGTCTCTGATCGTGTGCCCGATCGGATAGGAGATCGCCCGAACAGGTTCGTCCAGCTGTTGTTCCAGCTCGTCGCGCGAGCCGCGCAGCTCGTGAACAATCTGGTTGTCGTCGAGAGTCTGAAGCACCCGGTGAGTGCGCGTGTGCGACTGGACGTCCATGCCCGCCGCGCGGAGGTCACGCACCTGGTCCCACGTCATCAGGTATTCGTTCGCGAACCGTTTTTCGAGCTCATCATCCCAGCGGACGTCGGCCGCCTTTGCAAGCCCATCCAACAATCGATCGAGGTCCAGGCCATTGTGGGTCTTCACCAAGCGGAGGAGCGCCTTCGTCGCGCCGGTCTTGTCGGCGGGTGTACGAACATCGAACACCTGCAGGAACGGGTATGAAACCTCGATGGTTCGTTTCGTCGACGTCTTCATCAAGTAGTTGATTCGATCCCACCAGAAGACCCGGCGTTCCGCGATGTATGACGTCGCGATGAAGAACACGGCCTTGATACCGTGGCGTTTGAGGATGGGAACCGCCACCTCGTGGTTGTCTCGGTAGCCGTCGTCGAACGTGATCAATACCGGGTTGCGCGGCATCGATCCGCCCTCCGCGAGACGCAGCACATCGTCCATTCCGACCGGATTGAAATATCGACGAACGATCGACATCTGGAGGTCGAATTGCTCCGGCGTCGAGTCAATGACCCCGTCGTCGAAGCAGTAGCGCGAGTCTGTATCCGGCTCGCGCACTCGATGAAACGTTAGAATCGGGAGCCACGGCGATGGCGCGCGACGACGCAACGCCAGGATCAGTTCCGTCGCACCGATTCGTTCGAACAGGCTCGCCACCAAGCGCTTGCGCATTTCGCCCTCCTACAGATTCGCCGTCCGATGAACGTTAATGTGCGGAGTCAACATGCCGCTCGATCTGCGACAGCATGTCGTTGTCGCTGTCCCCCGGCATGAGGAACCAGTCCTTCAAAGGATCGATCGCCGACTCGTTCGAACGAACTCGAAATCGCGAGGTGTAACGAGACGAAATGAAGCCCGCCCGTTTCAACGCCTCGATCATCGCGGGATGAGTCGTTTCGCAGCGGATGCGCTTGGTGGCGCGGTGCGAGAGATCCTCGACGGCAGCGCTCGCCAGCTCGCACATCGCACGAACGTCGTCAGCGGGACCGCAGTAATCGACGATCACAGACTCCTCGGGGTCGTGCCGTGCGATCAGCACGCCTCGCAAGCGTGCATTCGAGCGAAGCGAATATGAAGTGTATCGATTCAGCGGATGCTGCTGATACTTCCAGTTCAGATAGGCAGCGTCCCGCTCGACGGTACTGAAGTATCCAGCTCTCGATTCTGTCCAAAGAGCGTCGACCTCACCGGAGAACCACTGTCCTTCTTCATGGCTCACCGTGCTCGAGGAGCCGGCCGAACCGTTCCGTTTTCGCGTGAGCCGCGAGCCGAGGTTCTTGACCCGCCCGGCGAGTCCCTTTTCGGCGACATGGAAAAATAGGAGGTCGATGTGTGGGTGAAGCAGCCAGTCGTATTTGTCGAAAATTGGGTCGCTCATGTCGCTGATGCCGTACCCGAGCATGACCGGCGCTGCCGCCGAGACTCGGCTCACGAGCTCCTTGCCGAAGCCTCGGCCGCGAAAACTGGGTGACACGTACGTGTCGCAACTCCAGCAGGAATGGATCGGTCGGCCTTGAAATTTGATCCGTGCCGGCATGTAGCCGTTCAGCGCAACGATGGTTTCATCGTCAAGCGCGCCGACGAGGAACGGGCTGCGGCCATCGTCGTGCGGGTTGCATTTGAACTGCCAGTCGAAAATCATCGACTTGATGTCGACGTACTCGGCGGGCCGTCCAATGCTGAGAAGAGTCACGACCTCCCTGCGATCGGAAGCCAGATAATCTCGGAAGGAAAGAGGAGGACGACGAGCAGGCTCTGCGAGCTCGACCGAACGAGAGGTGGCCATAAGATTTTGGTCGGTCATTTGGTGTTTCTTGGGGCGTGCAATCGGCTGACCACCGTCGGGACTTTGACGTACGTGAGTCTTCGGGGTTTGCATTCGAGGAGATAGGCGCCTCTGAGAGGCGTCTAACGTCCGAACCCTGGGCGCACGAAGCACGGACCTCGTTCGGCCGTGCTTTCGTGACTGGCCCGACTGACCGCAATGACGTCCAGGTCCGAATGCGGCCGCGCATTTCACGCGCGATGAATGCCTATGCGGCGCGCGGCACGTCACCTGCTCTCGATCGCGGCTCCGAACCTCTCGCATCGCCCCTTCGGGAGGACGTCGGCCACGGAACTGGGCATCCCTAACGCAAGGGAATGCGCAGAAGGTCCTTCGCCAATGCCCGGAGCTCGGGCTCGCGCGGATGACCTGCACGCCACACGAGTCGAAACGCATCTTCCTGGAGCACCACGCGCGGTAAGAGCCGCTTCAAGCGCCGCGATTTCAGATCGCGTTCGACGAAGTACTCGGGGAGGACCGCGACCCCACTCCCTTGAAGGATGCGCAGTCGAATCGCGCCGATCGTTCCGAGGTACTCCGCATTGCGGAATCCCCAGGTATCACGCCGGCCCGTCGCATCTAGCAGATAACGAAACAGCGGCAGCTCGGGCGATGCATCGACGAGCACGTGGTGGGCTGCGTGCGCCGCCTTGGTGAGCGGGTGCTTCCGAAGCAGGCTCGCCGCGCCGACGAACACGTAGCGCTCCGGGTGAAGGACCTCGTAGGCGATGCCACTCGTCGCGAGTCGTACGCTCGTAACAGCGCAATCCAAGAGACCGTTGCGGACGCGCGCAAGCAGGTCGGGGCTATCGCCGAACACGAGATGAAGCGTTCGTTCCGCACGTGACGCACGAAGCTGCTTGAGGGACGGAGTCAGCCACGACAGACCGAGCTCGAAGCGTGTTCCGACCGTCAGCTCGAAGGGCACCGCATCGGGTCGTTCATGCACGACTTGATGGCAGCGCTCAGCTTCCTCGAGTGCACGTCGCGCCTGCGTGACCAGTCGCTGTCCGGCAGCGGTCAGCGTGACGCGTCTCGTGGTTCGCGCAAAGAGCGAAACGTCGAGCTGTTGCTCGAGCCGTTTGATGCGGTCGCCGAACGCGGCGGGCGACAGCGCGACCGCACCCGCGGCGACGCGAAAGTTGAGGTGAGTAGCGGCGGCATCGAAGCAGCGCAGCGACTCGAGATCGGGAACCATAATTCAGCATATCCGTACAATCTCGTTCCAACAATACCGATTGTCCGCACCGAAGCTCGATGGCAAGTTCGCGCCCGAGGGATTCATGAAAACACTTTCAGCTAATTTGCTTTTGGTCGGAGCGACACTGGTCGCGAGCGCGTGTGGAACCGATTCGAGCGGCACGCCGCCGGTCGAACGATCCGCGATCGAGAAATGCGTATTCGCGGGCGGCAGCGTGAAGGAGCTGTGGTCGACGAGTAACCTGCACGGACCCGTGACCTCGATCGCCGTTGCAGGATCGACGGTCGTACTCGGCTCGGAGGATCACAGCGTCAAGCAATGGTCGGTGACGGGACCGGGTGCCGATCCAAGGTACGGCACACCCTTCACCGAGGATGCTGGATCGATCGTCGGTGCCCTCGCGATCAGCGCTGATGACCACGTGCTCGGCGGCAATCAGGCCGGGCAGTTGATCGATTGGCGCCTGTCGGACGCCCAGATGGCAAAGCTGACGACGATCGGCGAGGCGTCGGTCGTCGCGGTCGCAGCGAACAAGGTTGCGGATCGCGTGCTGGTCGGTGGGATGCCCAAGGACATGCACGTGGTCGATCGCAACAACGGCTCCATCGTCGGCCCGTTAACGACCCAATTGTGGGGTGTGACCTCGGCGGCATTCAGCGATCACGGTTCCCTGTTCACCGCGGGACACTACTACGGCACGCCCATGATCGAGCGCAGGTCCGCTGATTCGCCGATGACCGTCGCAGAAACATGGGGCTCGCAGCAGATCGAGGGAGTCGTGAATGCCATCGGGCTCGACTCGACTTCGAGTACGTTAGTCGCCGTCGGCGATGGATTTGTCGCCGTCTTCGCGCCCGATCAGATCGCCAGCGGCCCAACTGCGATCACGAAGGTCCCCGACCATCAGGCCGTGGGCGTCGCGATCCTACCGGGTGGCGAGCTGTTCGCTACCGCCGGGCGAGATGGCTCTCTCCGGCTCTGGAAGACCGCCACCGCGGAGATCATCGCGACGTTGATGATTCCCGTACCTGTCGGCGTGGGCACGGACCAGAGCGGCCAGCATCTGTTTACGTCCGGCGCTGACGGGCTCTTGCACGCGTTCAGCTGCCAGTAGCTGCACCTCCGGATCCTGCATACATCGCGGGGCTCCGCCGCATCCCACGTGCAAGCGAGAGGAGCGTTCCCGCGGGAACGACATCCGACCGGCGGGCGTGCGAGCGGTTAATCGTGTCGTTCGGCTTGGAACCTGCGGAGTCGTCGCCAAACAACCTCGTCGGCACGCCCAACACGTACCCGAGAGCGCTCAGCGTGCCGCGCGAGAATTCGCAACGCGCGCTCTTGGTCGAGCTCGTGCTGCTCCCATTCCTCGAGGATGACGAAGTTCGGGTCATCGGCCGCTGCATCCAGCGCCTTGATCGTCAGTTGCATGGTTTCCTACGCGACCCGAACATCCATGGCCGATGCTGCATTTGCGAGCACGCCCGCCTGCAACTGCTGTGCGCATCCGCCCGTTCTTGTGTTCCAGGACTTGTGAGCCCGGATGCGTAGCGTTCTCGCACACCGCACGAATCGAGCGCGCACGGCACAATCTGACGCGCGGTCCCCACCCCGAGCGCGATACTTCGTAGCAACGGCGCACGACGCGCGAAGCTGACGCATCTGCGCAGTCGGAAATACCGATAAAGGGACGAAGGCGCGTGTGCACATGATTTGCACGCGTTACGCGGGGATGCACGAAACGGCCATGTTGACGAAGCTCAACATGGAGACGCGTCCCTACCACTGTGACCTCGACGGTCCGTGGCTCGAGCTTGTCGTACCGCACGTGTCGCGTCATCAATACGTCGAGCAGCTGAGTCGCGTGCTCGGCTTCGAAAGTGCGGTCGAAGCGGCACTCGCGTACACGCCTGGCTTTGCTGGCTCCATCAAGCTGCGCGACTGGGCGCGATCGAGCTTCATCGCCAAAGATCTGATGGCCCTCGGAATGCCAGCGGGAGGCGTCGCACAGCTTCCACAGTGTTCGATCGAGCCGTTCGCAAATTCGAATGAAGCGCTCGGTTGGATGTTTGTCCTGGAACGCGCGACGCTGCTCCACGACGGCCTTCGCTGGCACATCGAGGAACGCGTTCAGCGTTCGCCATATGTGTGTTCCTACCTAGCGGCGAACGAGGGCAAGGACGTCACGCGCTGGAATGAGTTCGGGGAGATTCTCGAACGTGCAGCGCAACAGCAGCCGCAGGCCGCCGACGAAATGGTCCGCGCTGCGCGTCATGCGTGTCGTCGGGCATGTGAGTGGTACCAACAACGAGAACAAGCGCTGAGGAGCGTCGATGAGTACGCGCGAACCTGAAACCGTGACTGTGCCGAGCAACGATCGCAAGACCATGGAGCTCTGCGCCAACGAACGGCTTAGCCGACGCTGCATGCTACCCAAAGGACATCACGGCGAGCACGAGTGTCGCGCCGTCGGTATCCGTGCCATCTGGAAGTGATTCGATCTACCCGGCTCCGCGCCGGCGATCGGGTGCCGCCTCAGAGATTGAATTTGTCGAGCTTGGCGTCGAACCGAACGAGCGGTCCACCCAATCGAAACGAGCTCGCCCAAATCATTCGACCGCACCCATCGACCGCAAGGGCGTGTCCGGAGCCGTCGGAGGTCGTAGCGCCTCCGAACGTCGTGGCAGCGGGATCAAACTTCTGGACGAAGCGGTAGCGGAACGGCGGGCTCGCGTTTCCGTACTCGTCGCCGGTGCCGTAGACGTTGCCGGCCAGATCGATGGCCACGTCGTTCATCGCTGAAGCATCACTGCCGAACTGTTCCCAGAGGAGGTTTCCGGCGGCATCCAGCTTGGCCACGAAGCTACCGTGATGGAGAAAGTCGGCTACGTCGCTGATCGCGATCTCGAGCGCGCTCTGGTTCTGGCCGAACAGTTTGATGTCGTAGTCGAACTCGCCGATCAAGGCGATCTCGTCCTGTGCATCGACGGCGACCGCGCGAACACGCTGGGAGGTCAGCCGACTCTCGAGGCGTCCGCTGCCGTGAATGGTGGCCGGAAGGTCGGCGTCGCCGATGTCGTACGCGAACAACAAGTTGCCGTTCGCATCAACTTTGGCGAGGAAGCCGTCTCCGTCACCGGAGTTGCGAAGAATGTGCCCGCCGCCGAGGTCCACGGTCGTATTGAACGAACCACCGACGATCAGATTTCCTTGCGTGTCGAAGGCGACATCGCCGGAGAAACCAAGCTGAAACAGCCGACCACCGTTCGCATCGAGCACCACTGTGCCCAACGCGGCGCCGGAGACCGCGATCCGACCGTTGACGTCGACCGCGATGCTCGTGACCCCGTCGCCGCACAGATCGAGCTGACGCGCGAAGAGTGGCCGCCCGGTCGGGTCTAGCTTGACGACGAACACGTCGACGTTGCCGTTTGGGACGAGCAGCCCAAGTCCAAAGTCTTGAGGCGCTGTGAACGAGCCCGCAACATATGCGTTGCCGGCGGCATCCATCGTCGCCACTTCTCCGTACGGAACCCTGTAGAGAAGATCGCCAAGTGGCCCGTACTTCGAGACGCCGGAGAATGCGTCGGCACCTCTCTTGAGGTAGAGCACATCGTCGGCCGCATCGACTGCGACGTTGGCCAGCATTCCGATGCCTCCACCGCCGAGCGTGAGAGAATACGTTTGCGTCGGACATGCAGAGGGAGGTGGCGGTGGCGGCGGTGTCGGAGCGGAGTCGCCCGAGCCAGCCGCCACCACGCTACCGTTCACGTCGCTGCCGCCATCGCTAGCGCCCCCACCTGTACAGCCCGCCCCGATGATCGCGACCGATACCGCCATGAGCTCGAACCAACGCATAGACGCGCCTGACATGAGACCTCCAAGTGTTTCGGTGTGAGATGCGCGACTTCACGCGACGTGCCGCATGCACTCCATTGCAATCACACGGCGCACGAACGACATCTATGGCGTCGTTGTGGCGCCGCAGTCGCTACCATGCGTGCGGGCGTGCGGTCTTAGAGCGTGTAATCGAGCTACACCCCGAGCTGTGCGCGACGGCGCGGCCGGAACGGCAGTTGGGCACGGCGGAATCGTGAATGCGCTCGAGTCCGCGTTCCATCGCGCGTCCGCACCGGTGCGCGAGCGGACCCGAAGGTAGACTGATCGAGTGACGACGATTTCGAAACACGCCGGCTTCGTGACGTTCATCAACGTCTTCACCGTGGAGCCCGCGCACCAGCAGCGACTCGTGGAGCTGCTAACGCGGGTCACCCAGGACTACGTGCGCCACGCACCGGGCTTCGTGTCGTCAAGTCTGCATCGCGGCCTGGATGGCACAAAGGTCACGATGTACGCGCAGTGGCAATCGATGGAGGACTACGAAGCGATGCGGCAGGACTCGCGACCACGACCGTACCTCGAGCAGGCACTCTCGTTCGCCAAGTTCGAGCCCGGCAGCTACGAGGTTGTGGAGGATTTCTCGCCGGCACCGTGATTGCCTGCGACTCGACGACGATCTTCGATTGTCGATCGGCGACGAGCTTGTCAGGTGCTCGGTAGTCGACGCAGTGAGATTGGACGCCGTCGAAGCTGATGTTCGGCGCCCAGCGACACGAGGTGCCGGCGATCGCCATCGACATGTTACGCGGGCGATTCACCGAAGTAACGCCGACGTTACGCGGGCGACCTCGCGTCAAAGGTGGCGGCGTCGGTTGCCGGCAACAGGAGATGTCGAGCTTTCCAAGTGACTAGGATCGCGACGTGCGCGGTTGGTATAGGTGTTGCGAGGCGCTCGCCTCATGACCAGAACGCTTATCTTGATGTGCGCCGGGTTGTTCGCTTGCGCGACCCAGCAGGGGCCCGCTGCTGACGACAACTACGATCCCGACTCGAAAGCCGACAGCGGCCATTCGGTCGCCTCGGTTCGGTTCTACGATCCAGCGGCCGGCAAGGCGCAACCGGTCGGCGGGATCGCGGCGAAGACGTTCGAGGTCACCGCCGACATGAAGACCAAGTCGATCGACGTTCTCGACGGGGACTCTTCGTTCGGATGTACATGGGCCGGTGCCGTCGAAGTCGCACCCGCGGATCTCGCGCCGATCCTCGCCGACGAGGCCAAGCGAAAAACCTTCTTCAACGCGGTCGTGTACACGAGCCCAACCCCGGCCCCGGACGAAAACAGCACGGTCACCCTGAGCCGCATCGCGCGCGGCAAGGTGTTCGCGGATGTCGTTGGCAACGAATCGCAAGAGGAGTGGGCGGCCGACAGCCAGACACGCTTCAAGGCCTCGCTCCGAATTTTGATCAAGTCGATGCTTCAGAGCTATGACGCACGCGTGTGGCACGTCTCCATCAGCCCTGACTGGACCGATGACGCGTGGCTGTCGATCGATCCGAAGACCGGCGTCATCGAGTTCATCGTCCGCGGCGGCGACTGCTGAGCTCCTTCGGCTGCCAAGGGCGATGGCTCGGTGTGGTGCTGGGGCGACGACACCGGCAGTTCGAGTGATGTGCGACCAGCCGGGGATGTCGCCTCCCCCTGCGGCAACTTGACACCGGCCCGGCATCCTCTCCATCGCATCACAGACAGTATGAACGTAACCGTGCGGCGCTTGCTCAAGGCCTCTGTGGCGCTGGCTTGGATCGTCGGTGTCTTCGCGCTCATCCAGCTCGTCCCCTATGGCCGAACGCATTCGAATCCCCGCGTTAGCAAGGAGCCACAATGGGACTCGCCACGCACACGCGAGCTCGCGGTGCGAGCGTGCTTCGCCTGTCACAGCAACGAGACGAGATGGCCGTGGTACGCCGACGTCGCACCGTTCTCGTGGGTCGTCCAGCGGGATGTCGAATCCGCGCGCAGCGTGATCAATTTCTCGACGTGGGATCAGGCGTATGAGCTCGCGGTCTACTCCGGCCAGTCGATCTTCATCGGCAACATGCCGCCGGTGAAGTACCGCATGGCCCACCCCGAAGCGGACCTGAACCACGAGGAGAGGCTCGAGCTCGCGCGCGGCCTCGACGCGACGCTGAAGGTGCCCCGGCGGCCGTGACGGCTGCACGCAACGGACCAAGCTCGAGCTCCGCCCCCAGTCGGCTCATCCACGGAGAAGTAGTTCTCGAGGAAGTTCGCGAGGAATGCATCGACCTTGCCGTCGCCACGTACCGCGATCACGATCTCGTAGTTGCCCCCGTTGGTACCCGAATCGAAGTGCACGAAGTAGTGGTTGGCGAGCTTGGCGAGCTTGGCGAGCTTCTTCTCGATGATGTCGGCCTTCTTGTCGGGCTGCCACGTGGCGAACTTCGCATCGAAGTGAACGCGCGCGCGCGTCGGGCCCCACTTCGAGATCAGGAACGTATTCTCTGCGGCGAGGCAGTCGAGCAGCTTCACCAGCGTCTTCTGGTTCTGACACTCGCGATACTTCGCGCCGGCGTCGAACAGGAACGGCTCCGCGGTCAGCGGCGCGACCTTCGCCGATGCGGGCCCGTCGCCGGGCGCGTCCCACGCGGCGAGCCACGCCGTCGCATGATCGATCGCGACCTACCTCGACGAACGCTCGCCCCACGCGTTCGTCGAGACCACCAGCAAGACCAGGATCGCAGCGCGCATCCACAAGTCATACGTGATCTCGTGGGCGAGATCACCAACGCTGTTGGGACACCCGGGGTTAACCGCAAGCACTACGCGGCGCTGACGAGGCGCCGTCGCATGAACGGAATCAAGCCACCCGCGAGCAAGATCTCGACCTGACGCGGCGAAAGATCGTGCCCGACGCGGATCGTGATTCCGCGCGTGTAGTCCTCGAGCTCGATCGGCCGCGGTGCGCGGATCGCGGCGTGGAGCCCGTCGAGCGAGATGAAGTCGCCCTGCACGATGCGTTCGTAGTCGTCGGGATTCTCGAACGTGAGAGGCAGGACGCCGAAGTTGATGAGGTTGTCTCGATGGATCCGCGCGAACCGGATCGCGAGCACCGCGCGCAAGCCGAGATACCGCGGCGCGAGCGCCGCATGCTCGCGACTAGAACCCTGGCCGTAATTCCTGCCGGCCACGATGACGTGGCCGGTATCGCGAGTCTGCCGCGCGCGCGCGGGGTACGTGGGGTCGATCGGCTCGAACGCGAACCTGCTGATCTGTTCGATGTTGCTGCGGAGCGGCAGCACACGTGCCCCGGCAGGTAGAATATCGTCGGTCGAGACGTCATCGCCGAGCCGGAGCAGGACCGGAACGTCGAGAGTGTCGGCGAACGGTTCGAGCACGGGGAGGGTTTGGATATTTGGGCCTTTCTCGAGCCGGACCTTGCGCGCCTGTTCGATCGGCAACGGCGCGACGAACATGTCGACGTCGACGCGTGGCTGTTCGGGCTCGCGCGCGCGCGGATACGGAATGCCGAGCGTGCGGCCATCGGTGATCGTACCGGTCAACGCGGAGGCCGCCGCCGTCTCAGGGCTCACCAGGTAGACCTGGTCTTCGCGAGTGCCCGATCGACCCGCAAAATTGCGCGGCACGGTGCGTAGGCTGATCCGATCGGTGGCGGGCGCCTGCCCCATGCCGATGCAGCCGTTGCATCCCGCCTGATGAAGCCGCGCACCCGCATGGAGGAGTGCGGCGACGTGACCATCCGCGATCAGGTTCTCTAGGATCTGGCGCGACGTCGGATTCACATCGAACGACACCCGATCGTGGATGCGGCGGCCCTTCACGATCTCCGCGGCGATCGCGAAGTCGCGATAACCAGGATTGGCCGACGAGCCAACATACGCTTGATAGATCTCGCGCCCCGCGACCTCGCGCACCGGGACGACATTGCTCGGGCTCGATGGCAGCGCGATCAGCGGCTCGACCGTCGATAGGTCGATCGTTTCGTGAACGTCGTAGTCCGCACCGTCGTCCGCCACGAGCTCGACGAAATCGGCTTCGCGATCCTGTGCGCGCAAGGACCGTCGCACTTGCTCGTCGGATGGGAACACCGTCGCGGTCGCACCGAGCTCGGCACCCATGTTCGCGATGACATGGCGATCCATCGCGGTGAGGGTGCGCAAGCCGGGCCCGTAGTACTCGATGATCCGGCCGAGCCCGCCGCTGACGCCATGGCGGCGAAGCATCTCGAGGATCACGTCTTTCGCGCTCACCCAGTCCGGAAGCTCGCCAACGAGCCGGACGCCCCAGATCGCGGGCATCCGGACGTGAAACGGCTCGCCCGCCATCGCGAGCGCGACTTCGAGCCCGCCCGCACCGATCGCGAGCATGCCGATCGCACCGGCGGCGCACGTGTGGCTGTCGGAACCGAGCAACGACTTGCCCGGCTTGCCGAACCGCTCTTGATGCAGCGGGTGGCTGACGCCGTTGCCGGCCGGGCTATACCAGACACCAAACCGCCGACACGCGCTGCGCAGGAACAGGTGATCGTCCGCGTTCTTGAAGTCTTCCTGCAGCAGGTTGTGGTCGACGTACTGCGCCGACAACTCGGTGCGCACGCGCTCGAGCCCCATCGCTTCGAGCTCGAGCATCACGAGCGTTCCGGTCGCGTCCTGTGTAAGGGTTTGATCGATCTGGAGCGCGATCTCGTGACCGGGCTCGAGCAGCCCCGCCACGAGGTGGCTCTCGATCAGCTTCGTCGCGACGTTCCTGCCGCGTTCCATATCCGAAGCATGTCGGCGCCTGTGTCGCCGGCAAACGTGATGTCTCGGGATACAGAATTTGCGCGTATGGTCGGTGGTTCTCGCTCGATCGCGAGCTCGTCGCCGCTCCACGGCCCGGCCGACCATCGCCGAATAACCAGCACGCCCTATCAGGCATATCGCGTGCACGAGATTTGGAGATGGCGTCGCGAGCGTTCATCGAGCACACCGGAGAGCTCCAGGTCCGCATCGATGCACCGAGCGTCGCCGAGCTGTTCGTCGAAGCGGCTCGGACGCTGGCCGACGTGATGGGCGCGCCGTCGGGACCTCCGTTGGGACCGTGGCAAGTAGTGGCGCTCGTCTCGCGTGATCGCGAGGCGCTGCTCGTCGCCTGGCTGAACGAGCTGATCGCGAGGACCGAGATCGATCATCTGCTGTACGCCGACGTCGTAGTCGACGAGACGAGCGATCGTCACCTCGCTGCGCGGATCCGCGGCGCACCGATCAGCGAGACTCGTACGGCGGTGAAAGCCGCGACGATGCACGGCCTGCGGATCGGATCCGGCCCCGGTGGCGCTACCGCAACCTTGATCTTGGATGTGTGACCATGGTGATTCGTGCCGAGCCCATCGCACCGTTCGAGTACCAGCTGAGCGACGATACCGGCCGACGGCCGGCGCACGTGTTCGCCGATGTCGAGCTGCTCGCCGCGATCTCGCACGATCACAGCTTGCAGCAGCTCCTTAATGTCACGGCGCTGCCGGGCGTGTACGGGCCGGTGTTCGGGATGCCCGATATGCACGAAGGTTACGGCTTCCCCGTCGGAGGCGTCGCCGCGACCGCGCTCCCCGACGGCGCGATCTCGCCGGGTGGTATCGGGTTCGACATCAACTGCGGCGTGCGACTGCTCGCGACCGATCTCGACCGCGCCGGCTTCGAGCCGATGCGCGAGCGCGTCGTTCACGAGATCAGCCGTGCGATCCCGAGCGGCTACGGACGCGGCGGCCGGCTCGTGCTCGATGCCGACGTGCTCGCGCGCGTCCTCGAGCGGGGTTGCCACGAGCTCGTCGAGAAACTCGGCGCCGGCACGCGCGACGATCTCGACGTGATCGAAGCCGGCGGGGCACTCGCCGGAGCCGATCCGAGCGCGGTGAGCGATCGCGCGATCGCTCGCGGCCGCGACCAACTCGGCACGCTCGGCGGCGGCAATCATTTTCTCGAGATCGACGTCGTCGACACCGTGTTCGATGACGCGGCCGCAGATCGCCTCGGGCTCCATCCACAGCAGATCACCGTGCTCATCCACACCGGCTCGCGCGGCCTCGGTCACCAGGTGTGCACCGATTACCTTCGCGTGATGGACGAGGCCCAGGAGCGCTACGGGATCGAGCTCCCGGATCGCCAGCTCGCGTGCACGCCGCTGTCGTCGCCCGAGGGCAAGCGCTATCTCGCGGCGATGCGAGCCGCGGCGAACTTCGCGTTCGCGAATCGCCAGCTGATCGCGCATCGCGTTCGCGAGGTGTTCGCGCGCTTGTTCGGCACTCGCCAAGCGCTCCGTCTCGTCTACGACGTCGGTCACAACACGGCCAAGCTCGAGCGCCACGGCGCCCGCGAGCTGTGCGTTCACCGCAAGGGCGCGACGCGCGCGTTCGGCCCATCGAGTCTCGAGTTGCCGGTGCGGTATCGAGGCCTCGGTCAACCGGTGTTCATCCCCGGCAGCATGGGAACCGCATCGTACGTCCTCCTCGGCACCGACGAGGCCGAAGCGCGATCGTTCGCGAGCGTGTGCCACGGCGCCGGCCGCGTGCTGTCGCGCGGCGCGGCCAAGCGACAAGTGACCGGTCACGAGCTGCGCAAGTCGCTCGAGCAGCGCGGAATCACGGTGCGTTGTCCATCGAACACCGAGCTCGCGGAGGAAGCGCCCGAAGCCTACAAGGATATCGATCGCGTGGTCGACGTGGTCGCGGGCGCCGGGCTCGCTCGCAAGATCGCTCGGCTGATTCCGATCGGCGTCGTGAAGGGGTGAGGCTCTGCGGCGCGCGGGTGAACCCGCTGCAGCCTGTGGCAGCCGCTGAGGGATAGCCGCGAAGGCGCTCCCAGGCGCTGGCGGTCATTCACCGAGCGGTTAATATCCTCGTTGCATGCCGCGCGAGAAGAAACGTGCTCCGATCCTTCGGTCTCCGGGCGCAGGCCGCGCGTTCGCCATGGGCCCGGTGCTCCCAGTGACAACGTCGATCGGCGCGTCGGTAGCTCGAACGCGACCGCGCGAGTGAACCCCGCGATCGCGGGCGTGTTGCGTCGGCGGCCCGGTTGCTGCAACCGGTGCCTTCGTCATGCAATGGAGGTCGCTCGCCGGCTTGTTCGCTCTCGCGAGTGCGTGCGCCAAGGACAACGGAGCCCGTGCGGGTGCCCAATCGACCGAATCCGTCGAGGTCGGGACCGTCGAGATCCGGCCGCAGCGCGTGCAGTTGACGACCGAGTTACCAGGGCGCACGTCGGCGTTTCGGGCCGGCGAGGTACGTGCGCGCGTCGATGGAATCGTGCAGAAGCGGTTGTACACGGAAGGGGCCGATGTCCGGGAGGGACAGCCGCTGTTCCACATCGATCCCGCGCCGTATCTGGCGGCGCTGCAGAGCGCGCGTGCCCAGCTCGCGAGCGCCGAGGCCTCGGCTGCCTCGGTGAAGCTGCTCGCCGGGCGCTACACGCGGCTGATCCAGAAGAACGCGATCAGCCGGCAGGAGTACGACAATGCGATCGCACAGGAGAAGACGGCGGTCGCGAACATCGAGGCGGCTCGCGCCGCGGTCAAGACGGCACAGATCAATCTCGGTTACACGCGAGTGTACTCGCCGATCGCGGGGAGGAGCGGACGTAGCAACGTCACCGAGGGCACGTACGTACAGCAGGGGCCGGCAACGCTGCTCACGACCGTGACACAGCTCGATCCGATCTACGCCGACACCAACTGGTCGACGGTCGATCTGTTGCGCGTGCGGCGCGCGCTGGAACGCGGCCAGCTGATCACGCTCGAGGGCAAACCGGAGGTCACCGTGGTGCTCGAAGACGGTCGCGAGTACGCGAAGCCGGGCACGTTGCTCGTCACGGGTGTGACCGTCGACCAGACGACAGGCTCGGTCCCGCTGCGTGCAGTCGTGCCGAACCCGCGCGGCGAGCTGTTGCCCGGGATGTACGTACGCGTACGCCTCCAGGAGGGGACCGATCCAAACGCGCTACTGGTTCCGCAGCGCGCGGTCACGCGTGACCGCACCGGTAAGGCGACCGCGCTGGTCGTCAACACAGCGGGCAAGGTGGAGCTGCGCCAGCTGCAGACCGATCGCGCGATCGGCACCTCGTGGCTCGTCACGGCGGGCATCGCGCCGGGCGACCACGTGATCGTCGAAGGGCAACAGAGGGTGAAGCCCGGCGCCACCGTCAAGGAAGTGTCTGCTCCGGCGGAGATCGGTGAGCCGCCGGCTCACGCCGCGCCGCCGGTACCGCAAGCCCGCCGCTCGCCCGCCGCGCCGTCGGTACCGCAGGCCCGCCGCTCACCCGAGGCGCGGTAATGGCAAGGTTCTTCATCGACCGGCCGATCTTCGCTTGGGTGATCGCGCTGGTCGTCATGCTCGCGGGCATCATCTCGATCCTCCGCTTGCCGATCGCGCAATACCCGCCGATCGCGCCGCCTGCGATCACCGTCACGTCGCTCTATCCGGGCGCCTCGGCGGAAATCCTCGATACCACCCTCACCCAGGTGATCGAGCAGCAGATGAGCGGGCTCGACAACCTGCGCTACATGCTGTCGAACAGCGACTCCACGGGGCAGTCGCAGATCGAGCTGACGTTCGAGCCGGGTACCGATCCGAACACCGCGCAGATCCAGGTCCAGAACAAGCTGCAGCTCGCGCTGCCTCGGCTGCCCGAGGTGGTGCAGCGGCAGGGCGTCGCCGTCGCGAAGTCGAACAAGAACTTCTTGCTCGTCATCGCGTTCTACTCCGCCGACGGCAGCATGACACTGGACGAGGTCGCGGACTTCGTGCACTCGGTGGTGGCCGATCCACTCGGCCGCGTGCCGGGCGTCGGCGATACCCAGGTGTTCGGCGCGCAGTTCGCGATGCGCATTTGGCTCGATCCCGACGCGCTCGCGAACCGGCGGCTCACGGCGGTCGACGTGCGCAACGCGATCACGGCGCAGAACGTACAGGTCTCGTCCGGGCAGGTCGGCGGCGTGCCGGCCGTCCGCGGCCAGCAGCTCAATGCGACCATCAGCGCGAAGACTCGCCTGCAGACGCCCGCGCAGTTCGAGCAGATCCTGCTGCGCGTTAACCCGGACGGTTCGCGCGTGCTGCTGCATGATGTTGCGCGCGTCGAGCTCGCCGGGGAGACGTTCGACCAAGAGGCCTACTACAACGGCCGGCCGTCGGCCGCCATCGCCATCCGGCTCGCGCCCGGTGCGAACGCGGTCGACACTGCAGCCGCCGTACGCGCGCGGATCGCGGACCTGTCGTCGACATTTCCGCCGAGCCTGACCATGGGTTATCCGCTCGACTCGATCCCGTTCGTGAAGCTCTCGATCCGCGATGTCGTCCAGACGCTCGTCATCGCGATCGGGCTCGTGTTCCTGGTGATGTTCCTGTTCCTGCAGAACCTCCGCGCGACGCTGATTCCAACCCTCGCCGTGCCGGTCGTGCTGCTCGGCACCTTCGCCGTGCTCGCCGCGTTCGGCTACAGCATCAATACGCTGACGATGTTCGCCATGGTCCTCGCGATCGGCCTGCTCGTCGACGACGCGATCGTGGTCGTCGAAAACGTCGCGCGCCTGATGGCACAGGAGAAGCTGCCACCGAAGGAGGCGACCAGGAAGTCGATGGACCAGATCACCGGGGCGCTCGTCGGCGTCGCGCTGGTCATCGTGACCGTGTTCATTCCGATGGCGTTCGTCGGCGGCTCGGTCGGCGTGATCTATCGCCAGTTCTCGCTGACGATCGTCTCGGCGATCACGCTGTCGGTGCTCGTCGCCGTGATCTTTACACCGGCGCTGTGCGCGACGATTCTCAAACCGGGGCTCGAGCGGAAGCGCAAAGGTCTGTTCGGCTTGTTCAACCGCGGCTTCGACCGGACGCAACGCGGTTATACCCGCGCGGTCGGCACGCTCGTGCGGCACAGGCTGCCGGCGATGCTGGTGTACCTGGCGCTCGCCGGCGTGGTCGCGCTGCTGTTCCTCCGGCTGCCGAAAGGATTCTTGCCCAACGAGGATCAAGGCCAGGTGTTCGTGCAGGTGGAGCTGCCCCCGGGCGCAACCCAGGAGGCGACGCGCGCGGTCCTGAAGCAGGTCTCCGATTACCTCCTCACGGAAGAGAAGGAGACCGTCGAATCGGCGCTGTCGGTCGTCGGGTTCTCGTTCGTCGGTTATGGCCAGAACGTGGGATCGGTGTTCATCAAGCTCAAGGACTGGGACCTGCGCAAGGCAGCGCGGCTCAAGGCTCCCGCGGTCGTGGCGCGCACGACGCGCGCCCTGTCGCAGGTCAAATCGGCCACCATCATCGCGTTCCAGCCGCCCCCGATCCTCGAGCTCGGATTGGTCGCCGGCTTCCAGCTCCAGCTCGAAGATCGCGCGGGCATCGGACACGAGCGCGTGATGCAGGCGCGCGATGAGCTGATCGCGCGCGCCGCGAAGGATCCGGCGCTGGCGAAGGTGCGGCCCGGCGGTCTCGAAGACAGACCCGAATACAAGCTCGAAGTCGACGAGTCCAAGGCGTCGGCGTTCGGCCTTCGGCTCGACGACGTCAATAATTCGATCTCCTCGACGTGGGGCGCCGCGTACGTGAACGACTTCCTCGACAAGGGCCGCACCAAGCGGGTGTTCGTCCAGGCCGATGCGCCGTTCCGGATGCAGCCGGACGATGTCGGGCGCTGGTACGTGCGCAACGCCGCGAACGAGATGGTGCCGTTCTCGGCGTTCACGACAGGGCGGTGGACGTTGGGCGCGCCGAGGCTCGATCGCTTCAACGGGTTTCCGACCGCGACGATCCAGGGCGAGCCGGCGCCCGGACAGAGCTCGGGTGACGCGCTGACCGCGATCAGCCGGATCGCGTCGCAGCTGCCGGCGGGCTTTGGCCACGAGTGGTACGGGCCCGCGTACGACCAGCTGAAGGCGGGTACGGGCGTGCTCGCGCTCTACGCGCTGTCGCTGCTGGTCGTGTTCCTGTGTCTGGCCGCGCTCTACGAGAGCTGGTCGATTCCGGCCGCGGTCCTGCTCGTCGTGCCGCTCGGCGTGCTCGGTGCGGCGGCCGCGTCGCTGCTCGGCAACCAGGCGAACGACGTCTACTTCCAGGTCGGCATCCTCGCGGTGATCGGTCTCGCCGCGAAGAACGCCATCCTGATCGTCGAGTTTGCGAGGAGCATGATGGAACAGGGCAAGTCCCCTGTCGATGCGGCCGTCGAGGCTGCACGCCTGCGCCTGCGTCCGATCCTCATGACCTCGCTCGCGTTCGTGCTGGGCGTCTCTCCGCTCGCGATCTCGAGCGGCGCCGGGTCGGGTTCGCAGAACGCGATCGGGATCGCCATCGTCGGCGGCGTGATCACGGCGACGGTCCTCGCCGTTCTGCTCGTGCCGGTGTTCTTCGTCGTCATCGCCGGTCGCAGGAGGGCGCGCACGGCGCCGGCCGGCGTCGCACCGGGGGCCCATGCGTAAGCTACTCCTCGCCGCGTCGCTGATCGGATGCACGCTCGCGCCGCATTACCACCGGCCTCCGTTGCCAGTACAGGATCGGTTCCCCGGAGGAGGAGGCTCGCTCGTCGCCGCCGACCAGGGCTGGCGCAAGATGTTCGGCGATCCGAGGCTGCAAGCGTTGATCGCGCTCGCGCTGGCCAACAACCGCGATCTGCGCGTGGCCGCACTCAATGTCGAGCTGACGCGTGCGCAGTTCCGGATCCAGCGGGCCCAGCTCGTCCCCACCGTCGGTGGACTGGCGGTGGGGAGTCGGGCTGGAGGCGGAGCCGCCGGAGGCGGATCGGCGGGCGCGTTACCGATTCCGGCTCGGTTCTACGTGCTCGGCGTCAGCGCCTCGTACGAGCTCGATCTGTTCGGCCGGGTGCGCAGCCTCACCGTACAAGCGCTCGAGCAATACCTCAGCACCGTCGAAGGACATCGCGCAGCGCATCTCGCGCTCGTCGGCCAGGTCGTGACGCAGTACCTGAGCGAGCGCAGCTACGCCGAGCAGTACGGGGTCGCAGTCGGCACTGAAGTCACGACCCGGCAGACCTACGAGCTGACCAAGCAGCTCTTCGAGGACGGCCAGAAGTCCGAGCTCGACGTGCGTGCAACCGAAGCGCAGTGGCAGAACGCACGCGCCCAGGTCCAGACGCTGTGGCGCCAGTGGGTGCAGGCGGTCGACGCGCTGGTCGTGCTGGTCGGGCAACCGCTGCCCGCAAACCTGCCTCCGCCGCAGCCGCTCACGAGTCAGCAGATGATCGCAGATCTCGCGCCGGGGATACCGTCACAGGTGCTGCTGCGCCGTCCCGACGTGGTCGAAGCCGAGCACGCGCTGCGTGCCGCGAACGCGAATATCGGCGCGGCGCGCGCGATGTTCTTCCCGAACATCTCGCTCACGGGGCTTGCGGCTACCCTGACCTCGGCCTTCGACAAGCTGTTCTCGAGCGGCACGGGCCTGTTCCTGTTCTCGACGATGATCACGCAGCCGCTGTTCACCGGTGGTGCGAACATCGCGAACCTCGACGCGGCGCACGTGCAGAAGGACATCCGGATCGCACAGTACGAGAAGACGATCCAGACGGCGTTTCGCGAGGTCGCCGACGCGCTCGTCGCGCGCGAGACGTTCGAGCGCCAGCTCGCCGCACAGATCGCGCAGGTCCAGGCCCAGCAGGTGCGCTTCGACCTGTCACAGGAGCGCTATCGCGAAGGCGTCGCGAGTTACCTGGATGTTCTCACGGCCCAGAACGATCTGTACTCGGCGCAGCTCGCTCTGATCTCGCTGCGTGCCGACCGGCTCACGAATCTGGCCGACCTGTATCGCGCGCTCGGTGGCGGCTGGCGCGAATACTGAGCCGGCTCGACGGCTCGCTACGCCTCGAGCCTCCATTCGCAGGACGTGATGAGCCGCGAGCCGCGCTTCGAGAACAGATAGCTCCACGACCAATCCCGGAACACCCGGATCCGGTTGCGAACGCCGACCAGGAATAACAAGTGGACGAACAGCCACAGCCACCACGCGATGTAGCCGCACATGCGCACGTGCTTGAGCTGGGCGACCGCTCTGTGCTTGCCGATCGTCGCGAGCATGCCCTTGTCGTGATAGTGAAACGGATTGCGCTCGCGCCCGCGTACCGACGCGAGGATGTTGTGCGCGGCGGTGCGGCCCTCCTGCATCGCGACCGCCGCCAGACCCGGGGCGAGCCCACCGGACGGCAGCTCGACGCGCGCGAGATCGCCGACCACGAACACGTTCGGATGGCCCGGAAGCGACAGGTCGGGTGACACGGGCACGCGGCCCGCGTGATCGACCGTCACCCCGAGCTGCTTGCCGAGCGCGGAGGACGTGACTCCCGCCGCCCACAGCACGGTCTTCGCCGCGATGCGCGTGCCGTTCGTGACCACGCCATCGGCGTCGACGTGCTGGACCCTCGTCGATGTCATCACCTCGACCCCAAGCTGCGCGAGTGCGCGGGCAGCCTTGGCCGCGAGGCGGTCCTCGAACTGCGGCAGGATGCGCGGAGGACTCTGGCACAGCAGCACGCGGGCGCTCGCCGGATCGATACGCCGGAAGTCGCGCGTCAGCACGGTGCGGCCGATGTCGGCGATCGCGCCAGCGAGCTCGACCCCGGTCGGGCCGCCGCCGACGATCACGAACGTGAGATACGCGGTGCGCAGCGCCTCGTCGGGCTCGTTCTCCGCGCGCTCGAAGGCAACGAGGATCCGCCGCCGGATCTCGACCGCCTGCTCGAGGGTCTTGAGCCCCGGCGCGTACGCCTCCCATTCCGGATGCCCGAAATAGTTATGCGTTGCTCCGGTCGCGACGATCAGGTAGTCGAACGCGACGCGACGCGGGCCGGACTGGATGATCTTGCGATCGGCGTCGATCGCGTCGACGTCCGCGAGATGCACTTCGACATTCGGCGCTCGCTCGAACTGCGCGCGGATCGGGGCCGCGATGCTCGAAGAGTCGAGGCCTGCGGTCGCCACTTGATAGAGCAGCGGCTGGAACAGGTGATAGTTGCGCCGATCGATGATCGTGAGGTGCACGTCGGCTTGCCCGGCAAGCTTCTTTGCAGCCTCGAGACCCGCGAATCCGGCCCCGAGCAGCACGACATTCGCCTTGCCCGCAGGCGCGAGCACGACCGGCGGCTGCTCCAGGGGTTGTGCCGTCGCCATATAGAAGGCTAGCTCACCAGGTTTGCCGATCAATCGTGCGTTGCCGCACGCGCCGCTCACGTCGTGTCACGCGGTCACGTCGGCGAATGGCTCTGCGCATGCGACGGAGCAGTCTCGTCGAGGAGCGGCGCCTCGCGACGCTGCCGAGATGCGCAGTTTCGCCGCAATGTCCTTACGCAGAGGTTTGTCTCGCGAACCGCATTCTCGCTACAGGGCGCGAGCACCATGTCAGAACACGTATCGCGTTTGGACGCCCTCTTCTGGTCCGCATTCTCCGCGCGATGATCGCCGAAGAAGAGAAAGCGTGCTGCACGGCGCAACGATCCGCCTGTCCGAACTCGTTGACAGGTTCCGCAGCTGTCAGCAACACGGATCGCGATCGTCTCGACCTCGCGTTGCCGTGAACCGAGTCTTGCCTCCGGCTCTGTATACTAAACCAGTATTGCAGCCACACCCGCACAACTACGCCAAGCGCGGTACCACCAGACGAACGCACGTCCGCGCCGATGTACTCGTTCACACGTTCGCAATGTCTCACCGCCGTCGCGCTCTCGTGACGAATCGAAGGTGCATGCTCCTCCTCGTTGCACTCGGGGGACTCGCCGGATGCGGAAGATTCGGCTTCGCGCCGGCCGAACTGGATGCTCCGTTGGTCCCGGGCAAAGATGGGTTTGTTCCGAGCGATGGCAACCGAGCCTTCGATGTTGCTCTCGGGGTTGGCTCGTATGCCATGACCGATACCAACGTTACGTACATCGCGCTCGGCGGCACCGTGATTTCAGGCTCGAGCACTGCCGATGAACAAACGTATCCGCTCGCTTTACCGTTCACATTTGCGTTCTATGGCGTCGCCTACAACTCGATCACGGTCGGCGCTGACGGTTGGCTGTCGTTTACCGGTGCGATCAGCGGGGCGACTCCCTGGGTGAACCCGTGTCCACTCGACGCCGTCGCACAAGACGCTGCCGTCGCCGTGTTCTGGGATGATCTGGTAGCAAGAAGCTCGGGCACCACGATCAATTACGCCGCGAGCGGCACCGCCCCCAATCGGAAATTCGCCGTCGAATGGAGCCATTTCACCGCGTGGTACCAATACGGTACGAGCTACTTCGATCAAGACACGAACGTCACACAGCAAGTCGTGCTGCACGAGTCTGGCGTGATCGATCTCCACTACGGACCGCGAACCGCGCCGTCGATGAACTACGACTGCGGGGTCGGCAGGCACCAAGGCTGCTCGGCGACCGTCGGTCTCGAGGCGCCGGGCACGACATCGATGACCACGCAATGTGGCACGGCGTCAGGTCCGGCACCCGGCTACACCGCACTGGTGCCTGGGCGCATGTTGTCGTTCACGCCGATGTAATGGACGACGGCCGCGACTGGGGGAGGACAACCCGCCGCCGTGCTGATTCGCGCGACGGCCGATCGATGAAGACTCCGTCTCGAGTTGGCTAGAAAAAATCGCCGGCGATCGGATCGCCGAAACACGATCCTCGAAAGTTATTCGCGGTGACGATCGCGAACGGATCGAGTCGCGCTGCGTCATAGCCTGCGATGTCGATCGAGTCTTTGGTGCAGACTCCGATCAGGCTCGTGGTGGCGGTTGGCATCAAGTCGACCGGTAGTGCGGGGTATCGGAGCTTCCCGGGATGTCCCGGCGCGATGATCGTCCAGTCCGTGACTTTGATGATGACGAGGTCGGTGTCGGCCATCGCGCTTTGGGGATGCCACGTGACCTCCGCGCGCGGGAACGCCGCATCGAGCGTGGCATCGATAGGCGGCAGGAAGCTCGTCCCGACTGTCAGATCGTAGGCGGACGGCGTCGTGTAAGCCTGCGCGAGTTCGAGCGCATGTCTCGGCATCATCGAGCTATCGAGTGCTACGAAGCTGATGCCCCCCCACTGCCCGGGAACCTCGACCGGCCCGATCGTTACGGGATCACCTCCCGGCGCGAACCTGAATGAAGAACCCGTGCCGAAACCGCCCGGCGTCGGCGCGAAGGCGGCCCCAATTACATCCTGATCAAATGCCGACCCGCCGTGGATCGTCGCGGTGAGCAGGGAGGCGTTCATCCAGGCTCCCATCGGGATGGTCGTCGTACCGGTCGACGCGATTGGCACGACATCACCGACGGCGAAGCTGGTCGCGCTCCCGACGTTCGCGCGCACGCGCGCGGTGACGTGTTGCGCGCTCCCGATGCACGTGACATCGACAGCGATCGTTCCCGGCGTGACCTGCATGTTCGAGGTTCCCGCTCGCTCGCACATCACGGTGAGGTCGTAGCTCGTCGCTCCGGTGAGCGCGGCAATCGAGAGCGAAACCGGCAGCGTCCTGTTCGTTGCGCCACGAATCACGAATGACGGATACAGCAGATGCTCGCCCGGCTGCACGAGCGTCCATGTCAGGCGTTGGACTCGCGGCGCGGCGCTTGAATTCACGATCATCGTGATCATTCCCGACGGCGGCGTGTCGATCGTGATGCTCGCCTCCGAGCCGCTCGCGGTCGCACGATTGCAGACGGCGCCGTTCGCGTCGTGCGAGACGACCGTGAGATCGAGTGTGACCGTAGATCCAGGCGGCAACGCCGGACCTTCGACGGTCACCGGCTGCGCAGCTCCGCAGCCAGGTGCATCGACCGGCGCGTCGATCGCAACGCTGTCGGGACTGGCGTCGGGCTTGGCCTCCGAACCACCGCGACACGCGAGCAGGCCTACCAACCAAACCGAGCTTCTCATCATTGAACTGCAGCTCACGGGGCGATTGTCTCCAACTGATGCACTTTTGCTCGGAAGATCACGCGTTTCTCACGCGCGCGCGCAGTGCCGCGCATTCGCGATCACGAGCTCGTGCAGTGACTCGGGGCGCATCGCAAGTCACTCCTTCAGATACCAGGACGTACTGATGACGATCACGCGCGGCCCGCCCTCGCGATCGAGTAAGGCCTTCAGTACCGAGGCGCGATGCGTCTGTAGCAGCACGTGATACCAGCGTCGCTCGATCGTCTCCGGGACGATGACGGCGATGTTGCGGTCGTCGTGCTCGTCGCGAACGCGCGCGATGTAATCTAGGAGAGGTGTGAACAGGCGGCGGTCCGGCGAGCGTACGGTCTCGAGCCGCGGGGGGTCGATTCCGATCCGATGAAGCGGCGCTTCGACGAGCTCGCTCCATCGACGCGATGCCGGCAGCGCCGAGCGGCAGGAGGATCGTGAGCGCCGCTTCGGGACCGTAGGCGGCGGAGGACAGCGCGTCGAGACCGAGGATCGGAATCCCCGTCAACGTGCCGATGCGCTCGGTGGATTCCGCGGTTGTTGCGAGTCGCTTCCCGAACACCACATCCATGACGCGCATGGGTTCACCCGAGCCCCGGCGGAGCTAACCGCGGAGGAACGCCAACAGATCGGCGTTGGATTTGTCCTTGAGAGTTAACGGCTCATCCCACGCATTTGCGAGAGCCGGCCAAGCGTCGCTGAACACGATCGGCGGTCCCTGGCCCGAGTCCTTGTCATAGATCCTTGTGCCGTCTTTCGTCGTGATCATTGCCATCGGAATCTCGCCAGGGGTTGTCGGTGACCTTGTGCGAGCTTCGTTCCGACACATGCGAAGTGCAATCGCAAGACCTCTCGGTCGCACCACGCGAGACCGACGATCGCAAGGTGGAGCGCACTGGACCGCGACCTGCACCTCGCGATGGCGTGCTGCCGGTTTTATCGGGCTCGGACGCATCGCACGATCGATTCTGAGAGCTGACCCCGCGCGATAACGAAACGCTTGAGAACGGAGCGAGCGGCATGAACGACAACCGGTCCACACGAACAGAGAGCGACAGCTTGGGAGAAATCGAGGTTCCCGCCGACAAGCTCTGGGGCGCACAGACTCAGCGCTCACTCGATCACTTTTGCATCGGCACGGATCTGATCCCGCGCGAGATGATCAGCGCGTATGCCACGCTGAAGAAAGCGGCCGCCCGTGCGAACCATGCCGCCAAGCGACTCGACGAGCCGCGCTACAAACTGATCGCACAAGTCTGCAACGAGATTCTCGCCGGTCAGCATCACGACATGTTCCCGCTACACGTGTGGATGACGGGGAGCGGTACGCAGTTCAACATGAACGTGAACGAGGTGATCTCGAACCGTTGTTGTCAACTGGCCGGCACGCCTCTCGGTAGCAAGCAGCCGGTGCACCCCAACGACCACGTCAACATGGCGCAGTCGTCGAACGACTCGTTCCCCACGGCGATGAATATTGCCGCCGCGGTCAACGTGAAGCAGCGGCTGATCCCGGCGGTGCGGGCGCTGCAGCATTCGATCGCGGCGAATGCGGAGAAGTGGAAGGACGTCATCAAGATCGGCCGTACTCACATGCAGGACGCGACACCGCTCACGCTCGGCCAGGAATGGTCGGGTTATGCAGGCATGCTCGCGGATGATCTGGAGCGGATCGAAGGTGCGCTGGAAGGCGTGTGGCGGCTCGCGCTCGGCGGCACGGCGGTCGGTACCGGCATCAACTCGGCGCCGGGTTTCGCGGAAGCGGCTGCGGCCGAGATCGCGACGCTCACGGGGCTGCCGTTCGTCACCGCTCCGAACAAGTTCGCGGTGCAAGGTGCCCATGACGCGCTCGTGCAGCTGTCCGGCACGCTCCGCACGCTAGCGGTCTCGCTCTACAAGATCGCCAACGACATCCGGCTGATGTCCTGTGGTCCGCGTGCCGGCTTCGCCGAGCTCGTGATTCCAGAGAACGAGCCGGGCTCGTCGATCATGCCGGGAAAGGTGAACCCAACGCAGGCCGAGGCGCTGACGATGATCGCCGTGCAGGTGATGGCAAATGACGTCGCCGTGGGCTTCGCGGGCGCCGGTGGTTATCTCGAGATGAACGTCTATAAGCCACTCACGATCTTCAACGTCACTCACTCGATCACGATCCTGACGGACGGTTGTACGAACTTCCGGAAGTTCCTGATCGAGGGTACGCAGCCAAATCGCAAGAAGATCAAAGAGTACGTGGACCGCTCGTTGATGCTCGTGACCGCGCTCTCGCCGGTCATTGGCTATGACAAGGCGTCGAAGATCGCGCACTACGCGCTCGACAACGACCTGACGCTGAGGGCGGCGGCGCTGAAGCTCGGCTACGTGACCGAGGACGAGTTCGATCGCGTGGTCGACCCGGCGAAGATGGTCGAACCGTACGTCGCGACTGGCAAGTAAGAATTCGAATAACCACTTACGGAGTACACGATGAGTACCTCTCAAGTTAGCTCGGAGACCACGAGTCCCAAGGGCATCGGTGTGTTGGACGATGCTCGGCACAACAAGGAGACAGCGTTCTCGCAGGAAGAGCGTGAAGCGCTCGGGCTCGTTGGCCTGCTGCCGCCCGCGGTGGAGAGCCTCGACCGGCAGGTCGAGCGCGTGATGACACACCTCGAGCTGAAGCCAACCGATCTCGAGCGCTACATCTATCTCATCGATCTGGCAGATCGGGACGAGACCCTGTTCTACCGCACGGTGATGTCCGACCCGGCGCGCTTCATTCCCATCCTGTACGACCCGACCGTCGCGGACGCCTGCCTCCTGTTCGGTCACATCTACCGCCGCGCGCGGGGTCTCTACATCACCCGCGAGATGAAGGGCCGGATGGCCGCGGTGATGCGCAACTGGCCCGAGCGGGACGTGCGCTTCATCTGCGTCTCTACCGGTGGGCGCATCCTGGGCCTCGGCGACATCGGCGCGAACGGGATGGGGATCCCGATCGGCAAGCTGCAGCTCTACACCGCGTGCGCCGGTGTGCAGCCCCGCTGCCTGCTGCCGATCCTGCTCGACATCGGTACCACCAACGATGCGCTCCGCGCCGATCCGCTGTATCTCGGCCTGCGCGAGAAACCACCGTCCCAGCGCGAGCTCGACGACATCGTCGAAGAATTCGTGCAGGCGGTCCAGGAGGTGTTTCCCGGGTGCTGCATCCACTTCGAGGACTGGAAGGGCACGGACGCGATCCGGTACCTCGACCGCTACATCGATAAGATCCTTTGCTACAACGACGACATCCAGGGAACGGCGGCCGTCGCGCTCGCAGGGATCACGACCGCGCTGCAGATCATCGGCGCGCCCCTGACCGAACAGCGCATCCTGTTCCTCGGCGCCGGCTCGGCAGGAATCGGCATCGCCAATCTGATCGTCTCCGCGATGCAGAGGAAGGGGCTCTCGAAAGAAGCCGCGCGCAGCCGGATCGCCATGTTCGACATCGACGGGCTGGTGGAGTCCTCCCGACCGGGCCTGTCCGACGCTCAGAAGGTGTTCGCGCACAAGGCGCAACCGTCGAACGATCTGGTGAAGACGATCGAGAGCTTCAAGCCGACGATCCTGATCGGTGTCAGCACGAAGGGCGGCGCGTTCACCGAGCAAGTCGTCGAGGCGATGAGCCGGCTCAACAAGCGGCCGATCATCTTCCCGCTCTCCAATCCGACGGACCGGGCCGAGTGCACGCCCGAGCAGGCCTACACGTGGTCGAACGGAACGGCGCTCTACGCGGCAGGGGTGCAATTCCCCGACGTCACGTTCAAAGGCAAGACGTACCACCCCGGGCAGGCGAACAACTTCTACATCTTCCCGGCGATCGGGCTCGCTACCTATGCGGCACGGCCGCGCAGGCTCACCAACGAGTGCTTCGTCGTCGCAGCCGAGGCGAGCGCCGACCAGGTCGGGCCCGAGCTTCGCGCGCGGGGAATGCTGTACCCGAGCCAAGCGAACATCCTCGAGACAGAAGTGACGACGGCAACCCGCGTCGCCGAGTTCATGTTCGACGAGGGTCTCGCGCAGGTCGAGCGCCCGCGTGACATCCGCGCCTGGATCGAAGGCCAGCTGTACAAGCCGCAATACTGATCGGAGGGACGTATGGCAAAGCGACTCGCAGATGTGCTCGTCGATTCCCTTGCGGAAGCGGGCGTGAAGCGGATCTATGGCGTCGCCGGGGACTCGCTCAACGGCATCACGGACTCGATCCGGAAGCGAGAAGACATGACGTGGCTCCACGTTCGGCACGAGGAAGTCGCGGCATTTGCCGCAGGTGCCGAGGCGCATCTGACGGGTGCGCTCGCCGTGTGCGCCGGAAGCTGCGGCCCCGGGAACCTGCACCTGATCAACGGTCTCTATGACTGTCATCGAAGCCGAGTGCCGGTGCTCGCGATCGCCGCGCAGATTCCAAGTCACGAGATCGGAACCGGCTACTTCCAGGAGACCGATCCCCAGCACCTGTTCAGGGATTGCAGCCACTACTGCGAGCTGGTGTCGCAACCGGAGCAGATGCCTCGCATGCTCGAGATCGCGATGCGCACCGCGGTCGCCAAGCGCGGCGTCGCAGTGCTCGTGCTGCCGGGTGACGTCGCGCTCCGCAAGTGCGAGAAGCGGCCGATCCGGTTGGACATCTCCGGCTCGACGTCGGTGGCTCGTCCGTCCGACAAAGACCTCGGTGCCGCTGCGGAGCTCCTCGATCGCGCGCAGAAGGTGACCATCCTCGGTGGTGCAGGCTGCCGAGGCGCTCATGACGAGCTGATCACCATCGCCGCCAAGCTGAAATCACCGATCGTTCACGCGATGCGCGGCAAGGAGTTCATCGAGTACGGCAACCCGTACGACGTCGGCATGACCGGACTCCTTGGCTTCTCCTCCGGCTACCACGCGATGATGAATTGCGATGTCTTGCTGATGCTCGGCACGGACTTTCCGTACCAGCAGTTCTATCCGGGCGAGGCAAAGATCATTCAAGTCGACCTTCGAGGCGAGCAGATCGGTCGTCGCACACGCGTCGATCTCGGGCTCGTCGGCACCGTGAAGGACACCGTCGATGCGCTGATTCCGTTGGTTATCGATAAGCAGGATCGTCGCTACCTGGACCGCTGTCTCGCGCAGTACGCCGATGACCGCGTCTCTCTCGACGACCTGGCAACCGGGCAATCGGGCCGCACGCCGATCCATCCTCAATATGTTGCCAAGCTCGTCGACGAGCTTGCTGCCGACGACGCGGTGTTCACGTGTGACGTCGGCACGCCGACGATCTGGGCCGCGCGCTATCTGCACATGAACGGCAAGCGGCGCTTGCTCGGCTCGTTCACCCACGGCTCGATGGCGAATGCGTTGCCGCAGGCGATCGGCGCGCAAAGTGCGTATCCAGACAGGCAGGTCATCAGCCTCTCCGGCGACGGCGGACTCGCGATGCTACTCGGCGACCTGTTGACGCTCCGGCAACTGTCGCTCCCCGTGAAGGTCATCGTGTTCAACAACAGGTCCCTCGCATTCGTCGAGCTCGAGATGAAAGCGGCCGGAATCGTCGACTACGGGACCGATCTGGTGAACCCAGACTTCGCGAAGCTTGCCGAATCGGCCGGCATTCTCGGCATCCGGGTCACCGAACCTCAGAACCTGCGACCGGCGCTGTCGCGCGCACTCGCCGATGACGGTCCAGCGCTGGTCGAGGTCGTCGTCAACCGGCAAGAGCTCGCGATGCCGCCCACGATCAGCGCGGAGCAAGCGTTGGGCTTTGGGTTGTATCTGGTTCGTGCCGTGTTCAGCGGGCGCGGCGACGAAGTCATCGACCTCGCGAAGACAAACCTGCGGCGATAGGTGAACCCTGGCACTGGAATCGATCGCGGAGATGAAAGCTCACGAGGAGTGTCGCCCTTCGCTAGATGACTCAGATGATGAGGACGCTGCTCGGAGACGGGAGTCCTTCAGCCGCGCTCGACCAGGTGCGACCCGTGTCAGCTGATACGTAGAGGTGGCCCCCTCGGTCGGCGAGAGCGACGGTCGATGCCAGCGCGGCGATGCAACTCGTGTCGGCGATACCTTCGATCCAGACAGGCAGGCCGCCACCGACGGCAGCAAGCGGCCCCGGCCGATTCACGGGCCGTCGGTAGATGGCTCCTTTGTCCGCGAAATGGCCCGAGGACGCGGCCACGAGGACGTCATCGCCCGCGAACGCAACCGCAGAGCAGTAATTCGCATGAAGACCATCGTGTTCGACGGCCCACGTCGCCCCGCCGTCGCGGCTGGAGCACAACCCGATGGCGGCGGCAGCCATGATGATGCCCGAGCGGTCGGGGTGCGCGCGGACCTCGTGGACGTCGCTGTCGATGTCGATGGTCGGGTGCCATGTCCTCCCTCCGTCGGTGGAGCGGGCGATGCCACCGACATGGACGTTGGCGAGGAGGACGGAGGAGTCCGGGGTCGCAGTGATCGACCGGATCCCGAGCGGCGGCCCGACGACCTTGCCATCGATGACAGCACTACCCGCGTACCACGACTCACGTCCGGCGATCACATCGAAGCCCGCGAGGGGTTCGAGCTGTCCTTCGGGGTTCACGCGAAGGACCCGCGCATCCTCGGTTCCCACGTAGATGGCCTCGGCGACCGCGACGCAGCAGGCGAGGTCGACGTCGTTGGTAGCGATCGTGGTCCAGGCGCCGCCGGCGCCACGCTGGCGCAGGGTGTTTCCGCCGGTTATCGCGAGCGTGCCCCCATGTCCGTCAGATGCGAGTCCCCTGACTCGCTGACCGGCGAGCTCGTGGTGGAGAGTCCCGCCAGCGAGGACGAAGAGCCCGTCGCTCCAAGTGGCGACAAGGATCGTTGCCGCCGTCACGATAGGCCATCAGGCTGCACGGTGCTCGCGCCGACCGCGCGTGGGCTGTGGATGCGATGTACGGGCTGCATCGGCGCCTCCGATCATGACGATAGCGTCGCCCAGGCGCAACCAGGCGAGCATGCTGTTACCGATATCGGCCCGACTCAACGACGACGACGCGCGTGCCCTCCGGCGCGCTGATCGTGCGCTGGGGCGCCGCGGACGATGTTGAGGCACTTCATCTCAGACGGCGCTCGGCCCTTGACATGACACCATTCGGTGTCATATTGATCGCATGAGCATGGACGCGGTCTTCAAGGCGCTGGCGGACGCGACGCGCCGCTCGCTCCTGGATCGGCTGCACGTGCGCGACGGGCAGACGCTCGGCGAGCTGTGCGAGGGCGTGGAGATCACGCGGTCTGCCGTCACCAAACACCTGTTGATTCTAGAGAGTGCCAGTCTGATCTCGGTCGTCTGGACTGGACGCGAGAAGCATCACTATCTCAATCCGATTCCCATCAACGAGATCGCGGATCGCTGGATTCGCAAGTACGAGCGTGGCCGTGTGCGCGCGCTCGCCGATCTCAAGCGTCGACTCGAAACCCCAGAGGAGGATCTATGACTGAACGATTTGTATACGTGAGCTACATCCGGACGACGGCAGCCAAGCTGTGGACTGCACTCACCAGCCCTGAATTCACGAAGCAATACTGGTTTGGCGTGAGCTTCGAGTCGGCCTTCGAAGTCGGCGCGCCGTGGAAGCTCGTATACGCCGATGGCACCGTCACGGACGCGGGCGAGATCGTCGAGTCCGTTCCCGGCAAGCGCCTCGTCGTGACGTGGCGCAACCAGTTCAAGCCCGAGCTGCGTGCCGAGGGCGTCGCGCGCTGCACGTTCGATCTCGTCGAGAACGGCGCGCAGATGAAGCTCACCGTGACTCACGAGATCGACGTCTCGCCGAGCAAGTTCATCGCGGCGGTGTCCGCCGGCTGGCCCGCGATCATCTCGAGCCTCAAGAGCCTGCTCGAGACCGGTACCGCCCTGCCCCGCACGACCTGATCACCGCGGCGTCATACGACTACACCCCGCGGCCGGGCACGTGTGTCACAGGTACTCGACCTACGCGCGTTGCCTCGATGACGTGACGAGTACGCAGATGCCAAAGCTACGTCGTGCCCACTAACAACTACACTCGCTTGAACCTCAGAGATCCGGAGCGATCATGGCAAAGGTAATTTTTGGCAACCATTCGGCGGTTCGAGTGCGGCGGGCTGAACGGGAAAGAATTCGGAAATTTTACTGTGATGTCTTGAGCTGCAAAGTCATGAGGGAGTTCGACGACAAAGACGACTTTCGAATGGGAGACGGCTTCCACATCGCGTTTCTCTACGAGAGCGGGAGTGACGAGGTCGATAAGGGCGTGGCATACGCCGCGGAGGACGCCCTGAGTGATGACGACTTTTTGAAGGCGATCTTTCTGGAGCTGAAGGCCGACGACGTCCAAGAAATGAGGCAGAAAATTCTCTCCTTCGGCGTCAAGGTGCTCGATGTGCCGGATGTCCACCTATACTTTCAGGCTCCAGGAGGACAAGTGTTCCGGCTGGTCGGAATCAACGAGGACCTCTCTAGATATGAGGGGAACGGTTAACCGATGGGTTCCGCCAGCTGGAGCGCGATCGCCGACTGACCGCGAGTCACCCGCGCGCCTTCGAGCCTCTATCTCCACGGCGCGCCCGCATTCCGAAGTGCGAATGAAAGCCGTCGAGCATCGGTGCTGCCGCGGCGATCCGCTGGCTGTCATCGCGCGCGACGGTGCAGATGCCGTCGATCGCGCTGTGAAACCCTGCGGTTTCATCGCGACCGAACTTGTCGTCGCGTAGGTCGAGGTCGTGGATGATCTCGCCGATCGCGATCAGCGCTGGATCGTCGAGCCCCATTCGCTCGGCCAGGACCTCGAACGTGCAGCGATCTCCCACGTGCGTGAACTCGGCATCGAACATGTCGAACCGGAGCTCGCCGGGTTCAGGCACGTATCCCTTTGCGGGGACGAACTTGAACCGGGCCTGCGGATCGATGAACCGGCGGATCAGCCACGCGCTCGCGATCCGATCGACGTGCACGCCCGTCCGAGTCACCCACGTTGCGCCGGTCGGCCGAGGCACGACGTCGAGCTTGGCTGCGGCGCTCGGCCTGCTGTCGCGAGATAGCGCCCGTTCGATCGCGGACATCAAGGTCTCGGCGGGCACGCGCCCTGGTGCGTCGAGGAAGTCGATCGCGACGATCTCTGCGAGTCGCTTCGCGAGCTTCGTGTGTCCCTCCGTTGCCGCGCGAAGCCGTTCGGCCGGGACACGCTTTGCCTTGAGCTTCGTCGCGAGGGCCTTCGCGGCGGTGGCGACTTCCTCGTAGTCCGCGTTACGCGCGTCGATGAACCGCCGCTCGATATCATCGTCGCTCGCCTCGTCGATGAAGCGTCCTTCGCACAGCGAGGTCTGGCCACCGAGCGTGGTTAGCTCTTGCGCTAGCCACTCGAACAGCTCGACGCACTCTTCGCGGTTCGGCAACACGTACACGGCACCGCGGATGGTGACCGCTCCCATCGCTTGAAGTCGGCGCCAGATCCGCACGCGCACGGATGCAGGCTTCGCGGGGACCGTCGGCATGAACAGGATCCACCGCGCCGCAGTGCCGGGGCTCGCCCGCCTGTCAACGTGGGAGGGGCCTTTGCGCGCCATGAATCGGCCGACACTATCACGGTGAAATAACTGTAACGGCCTGTTATGGCCGTAACAGTCGTCGTATCAACACGTCATGTCCATGCACCGACGTGACCTCCTCGTCCATGGCGCTGCGACCGGCGCCGCCCTCCTTGCCGCCACCGCGATCGCGGACGCGACACCGACCGCGAAGCAACCACCGCCTCCGCCGCCTGCGAAGGGCAAGACGCCCCCTGGAATCGGAAAGCACGCACCCGTGCCGCTTCCGTTCAAGCCCGCCGCGCTGAGCGGCATCTCCGAGAAGATGATCACGTCGCACCACGACAAGAACTACGCGGGTGCGGTGAAGAATCTCAACAAGGTCGAGACCGACATTGCGGCGCTCAAGACCGATGCTCCCGGATATCTCGTTGCTGGCCTGCGCGAGAAAGAGCTGACGTTCTTCAACTCGATGGTGTTGCACGAGCACTACTTCGGAAACCTCGGCGGGAACGGCAAACGATCGGGCGCGCTCGAGACCCGGCTCGGCACGGATTTCGGCGCGGGCGCGTGGGAAGCCCAGGTCCGCGCGGATGCAGCCGCGCTCGGCGGCGGCAGCGGCTGGGTCGTGCTCGCCCTCAGCATGCACGACGGCGCGCTGCGGATCTCGCAGTCCGCGAATCACACGCAAGCACTCGCGTTCGGTGCGCCGCTACTCGTGCTCGACATGTACGAGCACGCGTACGCGATCGACTACGGCGCCGATCACGCCGCATACATCGAGGCGTTCTTCAAGAACGTCGCGTGGGACGCGGTCGAGGCGCGCTACGACCACGCGATGAAAGCCATCGCGGCTCTCGGCTGATCATGGAAGGCGAGCGCGCAGCCTCGGGCGACACCACCACGCCGAGTCTGGCGCGCTTTGCCGCGTACTTTCTTCGGTTGGGCGCGCTCGGGTTCGGTGGACCGATCGCGCTCGCCGGTTACATGCAGCGCGATCTGGTCGAGCGGCGCGGCTGGATTGCCCTCGAAGACTTCAAGCAAGGGCTCGCCCTCGCGCAACTGGCGCCGGGTCCACTCGCGGCCCAGCTCGCGATCTATCTCGGGTGGATTCGCGGGCGATTGCTCGGCGCGACCGTGGTCGCAGGTGCGTTCATCTTGCCTTCGTTCGTGATGGTGCTTGGATTGGCTGCGCTCTACGTCCACTACGGAGGGCTGTCATGGATGCAGGGTGTGTTCTATGGCGTCGGCGCCGCGGTGATCGCGATCATCGCGCGTAGCGCGTGGAAGCTCGGCAAGACGACGCTCGGGAAGCGATGGCTCTTGTGGATGGTCGCGCTCGCGAATGCCGCGGTCGTAGCGATCACCGAACGCGAGATCGTATGGCTGTTCCTTGCAAGCGGCGTCGTGGTGCTCGTCGCCGAACAGCCGCGTGCCGCGAAGGCCGCAGTGTTCGTGCCGCCGTGGTTGCTCACCGGGCTCGGTGGTGTCGCGACGAGCTCGACGCTGCTCAAGCTGCTCGTGTTCTTCGCGCAGGCCGGTGCGGTCGTGTTCGGAAGCGGGCTCGCGATCGTGCCGTTCATGCACGGCGGCGTCGTCGACGAGCATCACTGGCTGACCGATCAACAGTTCCTCGATGCGGTCGCGGTCGCGATGATCACACCCGG
>JAQBQF010000115.1 GCA_028287115.1 Myxococcales bacterium | reverse complement strand
AGCTTGGCCGAGTCCGAGCTCGGCGCGTTCGAGACGTGGCTGGCCGGCGAGATCCGGAGGCTCGCGACCTCGCGAGATGACGAAGACGAGGACGAAGACGAAGACGAAGCTGACGCCGGTGATCCGCTCGGTCTCCTCGCCGAGTCGTTGCCGAGCGCGGTGACGAAGAAGCTCCGCAAGACCAAGTCGGTGCTCGCAGCATTCGAGCGCGACATCACGGAGCTCGAGCTCGGCTCGCGCAAGATCGGCGAGCTGCCTGCCGAGATCGGCGAGTTCACAAAGCTCGAGAGTCTCGATCTGAATGACACGGGCCTCGTGCGACTGCCGGCCGAGCTGTGCAAGCTCGCCGCATTGACCTCCCTCGATCTGTCATGGAACCAGGAGCTCGCAGCGTTGCCGGACAACATCGGTCAGCTACAGCACCTCAAGGAGCTCAGCCTCGCTAGCTGCTGGAAGCTGAAGACGTTACCTGTCCAGATCGGGCGCCTCGCGAACCTGTCGTGGCTCGATCTCACGCATTGCGAATCCTTCGAGTCGCTGCCGATCGAGCTCGGCCAAGCCCGCAAGCTGTCGACGGTGTCGCTGTACGGTACGCAGGTGACCGCGGAGAACATCGCAGAGCTCCAGAAGCTCCTGCCCGCGTGCAAGTTCAACAAATAGGACATACCGCGCAAGTGAAGCTGTCGACGATCGCGCTGGTTCCGACCCGCTCGGGATCGTGGCCGAGTCGTGGTCTCCCTGTACGGCACAAGACGTGATCGCGGAGAACATCGCGGAGCTCGAGAAGCGCCTGCCGGCGTGCAGCTTCAGGCGCTACGTTCGTCGCGTCGGCTGACATACCGAGTGCATTCGGAGCCTCACGCGGGCGCTTCATCGAATTGCAGCAAGCCGTGTCGGCGCCAGCCGGTCGTGAGAAGCCAAACCGTGGGCTCCGCGTTCGGCCGTTCCATGTCGACCAACTCGCGTTTCCAATCCGTGTTGACGTTGATCGGTCGCGCCCAGCCGGTGAACCAAGCCGCGCTCGAGTACGGATCGATCCAGAACTTCGCGAACTTCTGATCGGCGTTGTGATGCTTGCGGTTTAGCAGCACGTAGCGAAGCGCGTTGCGGACCTCTCTCGGCGTCCTCAGCTGCCTCACATGATAGCGCTGCGCGAATAGCTTGCCCTTGCGCTTCAGCACGCGATTGAGCCGGCGCGCAGTACGGACTTCGAAGCCTTGAACGCCGCACGCGAGTTGTCGCTTGTTCTGCGCTTCACAGACTAGATGCAGGTGATTTGAGAGCACGTTGAACTCGACGATCCGAAACCAGCTCTTGTGTGAATCCGCTACGGACTTGCGGATGATTTTCATCAGGTAGTCGCGCGCGAGCGAACCCACGCCATCGATGATCCGCAACGTGACGTGAACCGGAAATCGCGACGCTAACGCCTCGCGCGAGTCATGTGAAATCGCGGCCGGGCTTTCGCTTCCGCCCCGCGCCAGGCCGCCAACCCCCGTGCTTGCCATCGGGCTTGCGAGCTCGATCGAGTGACAGCTGAACATGCTTGTTTCGCATCTTGCTCGACATGATTTCCGCATAGTTTATATACCGCGCGCGTCTGACACCGAAACGCGCAACGGTGCACAAGTCAGGCTACCGATCGATCCAAACTACGCGGTAGGACAGACGCGAATCGGCGTGTGTCCGCTCCCTCCGCCCAGCGATCGCGAAGCCCCAAGCCGAGAGCTCGCGTTCTGTCGCATGGTTCTCGCTCTCTTCATTGAACACGCCGATGATCAGCCGCCCGCGATCGGCGGCCGAGCCGCGCCATCCTTCGCGAGATCGATCGGGCAGCCTCTCATGGTCCAAAGTTCTACCGTGTGCAACTCGCGGGTGCGTTTGCTTTCGTCGGCATGGAGCTCGCCGCCATCGCGGCGCACGTCATTGATCTCCGATGCGGTCGGCGCGTACGACGACTGCGGTGATCAGCTGGTCTGCGTGAGCGGCACGTGTCGCCCCTCTGCAGGGACGGTCCGGACAAGCCGCTGTGCAGCTACGTCCCTGGGCACGCGCCCGAGCTCGGCGCCTACTGACTCGCGACCGCGCCAGGGCTGAGATCCCGGTCACGAATCCGATGCGTGCGTATCCATTCTGACGGACGGCGTTCCCGATTTAGCTGCACGCTTGGCGCGTGCGGTGGCTCGGGGTTCTCGCGGTAGTGGTGGGATGCACGTCCACCGATAGCAACGACGTCGTCGGCCCGTACACCGGGCCCGTCCGTCGCTACGTAGTCGACGGCTTCACGTTGCCGCACAATGGCAGCGATGCGAGAGCAACCGCTGACGATCTGGACGGCGATGGAGTGGTCGACAACCGGCTCGGAACGACGATCGGTGTACTCGATGAGAACGGCTATACGACCACCCATGCTGCGGACATGATCGCAGCTGGTGTGGTCTCTTCATCGGTGGAGATCGTTGCCGATGACCTGATGACGGATCCCACGGTGGCTGTGACCTACTTGGGTACGGACCAGGACAACTCGACGCTCGCGGGCGGTGCGTTCGTAGCGGGTTCGTTCGCTTCAAACCGGACGTACACGACGCACGTGCCCGGTAGGGCGACGCTGCGGCTCCCTGTCCTTGCCGACGCCGACCCGGCCGAGCTCGAGCTCGACGGGATGGAGGTCGATCTTGTCCCGGATGGTCGAAGTCTCGGTGGCCTTGATGCCACGATTCGTGGCGGCGTCGCCCACACGACGTTGGAGGCGGCCACGGTCGCCGGAATCGGCCAGATGCTCGCAACGAACCCAGGTGATTATTCCTCTCTCGCCAAGATCCTCGACTTCGATGGCGACGGCGTGATCACGAGAGATGAGATCGCGACGAACGCGCTCATCTACCAGCTCGAAGCGCCCGATATTCGGCTCTTCGTCGATGGAAAATTCTCGCCGAGACCGGCCCCCTACTCCGGTGACTCCGTGTCGATCGGCTTTCGAGCTCACCTGATCCCTTGTGAGACCGGGCGTTGCTCGACCTCCAGCTCGGTCGAGAGCTGCCATGATCGCGTGCTCGATCAAGACGAGACTGACGTTGATTGCGGAGGATCGCATTGCAGACCGTGCGCGGCCGGCTTTGCATGCAAGTCCGTATCTGATTGTTCGACCACCGGCTGTAACGCTGGGCTCTGCAACGAGGCCAGCTGTAGCGACGGGCGTCGCGATGGTTTCGAGACCGACGTGGACTGCGGCGGGCTCTGCGCCAAATGTCGTGTGGGTCAGCGATGCGCTTCCGGCGGCGACTGCCCAGGGCGCTGTGACCCAATCACGAATCGCTGCTCCTAACGCTCGCGCGATTTGGCCGATCGCCCTTACCGCTACGCGATGATCTCGGGCGGTGCGCCTGGCGTCGGCGGCTCATTGATCTTGTGCGGCTCGGGATCGTGAACGTCCGGCGGCTCGGTCGGCGGATCGTGCTGCGGCGGCTCGTGAGACGGCGGATCTTGCTCCGGCGGCTCCTTCGGTTCGGGACCGGGCTTCGGCGGGCTTGCGGGAGGACGCGGCGGCTCCGGTGAGACGAAACCGCACAGCGGCGGGCGATAACGCGCTGGAACAGCCTCGATCATCATCTCAAATGCCTCAGCTGCTGGGGACGACCTGCCATGCCCGAGGACACTGCAAGCCGCGTGTCCTACTTGAGGAGCGCGCCGTCGTCGACCCAGGCCGCGAGCTCGGCGCGTTCGATGTCGGTGATCTGCGTCTTGTTGTTGAAGGGCATGTTCGCGAGGTCGTACGCGCGATACTTGATGCGCGGCGCCATCACGCGGATCTGATCGGGGGTGTCGAGCATGACGCCGACCGGCGGTGCCGTGAAGACGTCGTCGGACGGATGCAAGCTGTGGCAGCGCAGACAGCGCGTGCCGACGATCTCCTGCACGCGCGCGAACGTCACGACGTGATCGATGCCGTACTTCGGCTTTGGATCGATCCGCGAGATCGCCATGAACCCGACAATGCCGAGCGCGCCCATCGCGACCGCCGGCGCGAGCCACGCGGCCGTCGCGAGCTCCTTGCCCGCGCCGAGGTAGCGCACATTCATGAAGTGACGGACGCCCGCGCCTCCGATCATCACCACGATCAAGATCAGCCAGTTGAGGTGATGGCTCGTCGCTGCCGGCACATGATTCGAGATCATGATGAACAGCAGCGGGAACGTCAGATAGTTATTGTGGATGCTGCGCTGCTTCGCGCGGATCGACAGCGCCGGATCTTGTTCCTTGCCGGACCTCGTCGCTTCGATCAGCGCGTGTTGCGAGGGCACGATCACCATCCACACGTTGCCCGTCATGATCGTCCCGATCATCACGCCGGTCTGGATGTATGCCGCGCGGCCGCTGAACACGTGCGCGAACGCGAACATCGCGCCGAACAAGATCGCGACCGAGATCGCGTTCGAGAGCCTGGGCCGCGTCTCGCCGAGCGTGCGCCACAACAGGTCGTAGAGGATCCACGCCGTGAACAGCGAGCAGATCGACAGCGTGATCGCGATCGTCGGACCGACATCGTGAACCGACGCATCGACGAGGAACGATGCGCCGTTCATGTAATAGACGACGACGAGTAGCGAAATTCCGGTCAGCCAGGTCGTCAGGTTCTGCCACTTGAACCAGTGCAGAGTCTCTGGAAGCTCGCCCGGTGCGAGCAGCTTCTTCTCGACGTCGTAGAACGCGCCGGAATGGACCATGAAGATCTTGCCCTGCGAGAGCTTGCCGAGGCCGGCTTGCTTTTCGAGGTTGCGATCGAGCCAGTTGAACAGCATCGAGTTGCCGATCCACATGATCCCGGCGATCAGATGCGCCCATCTGAAGACGGCGTCGAGCAGCTCGTTCAGGCTCACGGCCGGAGTATAGGCGTGCTCTTGCGGCGCGCGCGAGTCAGGCCCGGCTCAAGAATCGGCAGTCTGATCAGCAAGCCTTGCAATGGCTTCGACGAAGCGATCGAGAGCGTCGAGACCATCCGGCAGCTCGGTCCATAACCGACCCGGATCGACGCTCGCGTAACCATGCGCGATCCGGTTGCGTACGGCCGCGACTGACGCAAGCTCGCGCCCGTGGTCCGCAGTGATCACGCCATTCCGCGCGAGGATGTCAAATGCCTCCGCGTACGATCCCGGCAATCCCCAACCCTCGTCTGCGGCGAGGTGCATCGCGATGTCGTTGGCTTCTTGTGTGGCAACCAGAAAGCTCAGCGCCAGTGCGTCTTGCACGTCGATGTCGGCCTCAAAGCTTGCCTTCGATGCAGGTCTCCGACGTCGCACGCGCGATGCGTGCTCTCGGAGCATCGCGAGCTTCTTCAACAGGATCAGCGGATCGGTCAAGGCGTTGGCCCCGCGATCCGCCGCCGGAACAGCTCCGCGGCTTGTTCGAGGGCATCTCGGATCTCCGCGTGCTCGGACGCCGTGTTCGCCCGAAACCGAACCCATTCCGCCGGAGAATCGGCGAATAGAAGCACCCCGTCACGAGCGATCTCCCAGCGCAGCAGCGTCGAGGCCTGGTCGATGCGAACGAGATCGACCTCGCGCCCGAGGCCGGTAGAAATCCTCGCGACAAGATCGAGCTCGAGCTTGAGGGGCAGTGACGAATCCCAAGGCAGGATGGCAATATCGACGTCGCTGCCTGCGCGATTCTGACCTCGTGCGTGCGATCCAAACATCACCGCGAGCCGCAACGGCGGGCCTGCCTGCAACACTCGCGTGAGGTTCTCGATCAGCGACTCCACTTCCCGAGTATACGGGAAGGTTCCGGACTTACGACTTGGACTTGCGACGCCGGCGCTTGTTTCGCTCGCCTATCCCCACGCGCGACGAATCGCTTCGGCGATCCCGCCACCCTCGCCGGCCGTGCGCTCGAGGACATCGGTTGCGTTGAGGCGCGCGGCGTCGGGAGAGCGCATCGCGAACGAGCGACCCGCGACCTCGAACATCGGGACGTCGTTGACCCAATCACCGACCGCCACGGCATCGGCGAGCTCGCAACCCGCGGAGCGACACAGTGCGGCGAGCGCGGTACCCTTCGTCGGACCCGCGGCGCGCACGAGCACCGCGTGCTTGCCGGGACAGGCGGCGACCGGAAAGCTCACCGAGAACACGCGATCGGCATGCGCGCGCAACGCGGCGTGCGCGGCGGTCACGGCGCCGGGCTCGCCGATCGCGACCGCGGCGAGCGGATCGTTGCTCCACACGTGCTCGTCGAGCGCTTCCTCGACGAGTCGCAGATTCGGCGACCACGTGCTCACGTAGCGCGCGAAGGGCTCGCCGGCTGCGTCGTGGTGGATCCCGTCGGCCTCGAAGATGAAGCTGGCGAGGCCGTGTGCGCGAAACGCCTCGCGCAGGAGCTGGGTGATCGCGGGCGACATCGGATGGTGGAGAACGGTCTTACGGGACGCGACCTCGACGAGATGACTGCCTTCCATGCAGGCGATCAGGCCCTCGATCGAACAGGCGTTTGCCGCCGCGATCGCGCCCGAATGGAGCCGGCCGGTGACGATCGTGACCGTGACGCCTGCGGCCTTGACGGCCCGGATCGCGGCGAGATCCGCATCGTCGACACGGCCGTCGCTGCGCAGGAGCGTGCCGTCGAGGTCCAGGGCGAGCAGCCGGTACGCCATCAAATCTCACTGTAGCATTCCCGTGGCGCTCGTTCGTCGTCGATACTAGGATCGTCCCCGTGTTGCGTGAGGTACTGACCAGACGGCTCCCAGACGGCATGGCCGTCGAGCCGGTCGTTGCGATGGTCACGCGGATCGAGGCGGCGGGCCGTGCCGCGTGGCCGGCGATCGGGCTCGATGAGGATCTGCTCGCCGAGCGCATCGCGGAACGCTTGCGCAATGACCCCGAGGCGCGCTCCGAGGAAGCGCACGATGCGGACGTCTATCTCGCGATCGCGCTCGCCGCGAGCAACAAGGCGGCGCTCGAGATCTTCGAGGCCGAGCTGGTTCCTCAGATCGACGTCGCGTTGCGCCGGCTGCGCCTCCCAGGCGGTACCGCCGACGAGGTCAAGCAAGCCCTCCGCTTCGAGCTCCTCGTCGGAGATCAGAAGATCGCCGACTACGCGGGACGCGGTGAGCTCGCCGCGTGGATCCGGGTCAGCGCCACGCGCAAGGCGCTCAAGATCTCGCGCAAGGCGGATCGCGAAGAGACGCTTGACGAGATCCTCCTCGATCATTGGCCGGCGACCACGCCCGATCCCGCGGTGAAGCACCTGCGCTCGACCTACACGGCCGAGCTGAAGACTGCGATCCGCGCCGCGTTCGCCGCGCTCGAGGTTCGCCAGCGCAATCTGCTGCGCCAGCACATCCTCGACGAGCTGACGATCGACGATCTCGCCCGGCTGTATCGCGTGCATCGGGCGACGTGCGCGCGCTGGCTCGCGGATGCGCGCGCCGATCTCGGCCGGAACACGCGCAAGCGACTGATCGCGGCGCTCGGCGTACCGGGCGGCGAGGTCGACTCGCTCCTGCGGTTTCTCGACAGCGACATCGAGCTCTCGATCTCGCGGATCTTGATGTCGAAATGACGTGTCCTTCGACCGACAGCTTGCTCGGCTTTGCCGCCGGGCGGCTCAGCGATGACGCGTCCGCGTCGGTCGAGTCGCACATCGATACCTGCAACCTGTGCCGCGGCGTGCTCTCGAATCTCGCGCGCGATGACGCGCCACAACCCCAGTTCGGCCGCTACCGGATCGATACGGTGCTCGGCTCGGGCGGCATGGGCATCGTGTATCGCGCGTACGACCCGCAGCTCGCGCGCTCGGTCGCGATCAAGGTCGTCAAGCACGCGGGCGATGACGGCATCCGCGCGCGCTTGGTGCGAGAAGCGCAGGCGCTCGCGAAGGTCAACCATCCCAACGTGTGTCACGTCTACGACGTCGGCACCGAGGGCGAGGAAGTCTGGGTCGCGATGGAGCTGATCGACGGCGTGACGCTGCGCCAGTGGGCCGGCGATCGGCGCGATCCGCAGGAGCTCCTCGAGGCGCTGCTCGCCGCGGGCGAGGGAATCGCGGCCGCGCACGCGGCCTCCATCATCCATCGCGACATCAAGCCCGAGAACGTCCTGATGACTCGCGAAGGTCGCGCGGTCGTCACGGACTTCGGCCTCGCGCGTGCGAACGATGGCGTCGATCCGATCGCCTCGACGCAAGCGCTCCAGCTCGCCGAAACCCAGGCGGCTCAGCTGACGCAGACCGGCGCGATCGTCGGAACCCCGGCATATCTCGCGCCGGAGCAGCTGACCGGGCAGAACGTCGACGAACGCGTCGATCAATTCACGTGGGCCGTGATGGCGTGGGAGCTGATCACCGGAGTCCGTCCGTTCCCGATCGTGTTCGCCTCGCGGCTCGACGCGATCCGGGCCGGCGTGACGCCACCTCCGACGATGCAGCGCACGATCGCGATGGCACTCGCGCGCGCGATGGCCGTGTCTCCTCGCGATCGGTTCCCTTCGATGCGCGCGTTGCTCGAAGCGATGCGTGCAAGGCCGGCGCCGCCGAGCAAGCGGAGCTATCGGACCGGCGCGATCGCGCTCGCGGTGGTCGCCGCCGGGGCCGTCGCCGCGATCAGCGCGTGGCCTTCGTCGCCAACGCGTGCGCCGCAGCCGATCGCCGCGCCTCCCGTCGCGACGGCGCAGGCTCCCGCAACAGCGATCACACCGGCTCCGTCTCCCGCGCCGAGCCCTCCCCCGCTACCGGCCGCCGCGCCGAAGACGGTGCCGAGCCGACCTCCTGCCGCACCCACGAAGATCGCCACCGCACCGCGCCGGCTGACGCCCGCACAAGAAGACCAGCTCGTCGAAGCGCTGCATCCGCCGTTCAATCGAGCGAACGCGATCGCGTCGATGGCCGAGTTCTGCGACATCCCGTACGACGCGGCGCATCCCGACCCCGCGACGAAGCCTCCGCTCGCCGACTGGGGCAAGGTCACCAAGGTCGAGAAGGTCGTCGAGAAGCTCGGCGATCGCGAGATCCCGCTCGTGATCTACACGGTCTCGGGACAGCGCCGCACGTACCGCCTGCAGGATGGCTACGGAGCGCTCGGCTTCGTCGATCCGAAGGTCGGGCAATGGATCACGCTGTGCCACGAACGTGACGGTGACTTCTATCAACTCGGGATCAGCCAGTCGCATCAAGTCGTGCCGGGGTCGGGACCGCCTCGCATCATTGACTTCGCGAAGCTCGCGCCGCTGCACACGACCTCGATCAAGCTGATGATCCAAGGCCAGCAGGGCAAGCTCACGATCCCCACAGATCGTCGCTATCTGGTCTATGCGCGGGTCGAAAACATCGATGGGTCGCGGATCGAGCTCAACGGTTGGTCGGTCGAGCTCCCGATCGGCACCCCGGGTGCCGGCACCGTACACGCCAAGAAGTCGTCGTGGTTCATCGTCGAGGACCCGGCGTTCGACACGCAGCCCGATGGCACGTCTCGGCTCGTGTTCCGCGCGGCCGCCGTGATCGACCAGCTGTTTCCGTAGGGTTGCCTGGTTGCTCGTCGGGCGGCCCGGCCGCGGGATACAATCGGCGGGTGAGATTTGTCCTGCTCGCGCTCGTCGCCGGATGCTCGTTTTCAGCCGGCAACGCCGGCTCCGGCGACGCGCACCTCTCCGACGCGACCGACGCGACCGACGCGACCGATGGGAGGATCGTCGACGATGCGCCGATCGACGCCCCCAACATGTGCTTCGGAACCACCGTCCACGTCTGCCTGACGACGCTCCCGACCGGCCCACGCGCGCTGCCGGCATCGCCGTTCGACACGGGTGGCACGAGCTGCGATCAGATCGTCACGCAGACCAACGGTCCGGATCTATGCGTGCTTGCCGGAACCACGATCTCGGTGTCTTCCGCGTTCGTCGCGATCGGAAGTCGGCCGCTCGTCCTCGTCGCCACCGACTCGCTCACGGTGAGCAACACGCTCGATGTCTCGAGCACGATCCAGCCCCGGCGCAAGGGCGCGGGCGCGAATGCAAATGGGTGCGTCTCGACCGGGATGGTCGGCACTTCTGATATGGGCGGTGGCGGCGGTGGTGCCGGTGGCAGCTTCGGCACGGTCGGCGGCAACGGCGGCATTGGTGACACCAACAACAACTTCCCTCCAGCGGGGGTCGCGCCGGGTGGGGTCGCCGCAGCAGCACAGACTCCGCAACATCTCCGTGGCGGGTGTCCTGGTGGCAAGGGCGGTGACGGTGATGACCCGGGCATGAATCCAAACGCCAGCCCGGGAGGTCCGGCCGGCGATTCGGGCGGCGCCGTCGCGCTGATCGCACACAATTCGATCACGATCCCGGGAGGTGTCTACGCCTCGGGCGCAGGCGGCGAGGCGACGCCTGGTTTGTCGGGCTCGAACAATTGCGGGCTCACCAATGGTGGCTTCGAACAGGGCGGCGGCGGTGCGGGCGCAGGTGGGATGATCGTGATCGATGCGCCGGCGATCACGATCGCCGGAAGAGTCGTCGCCAACGGCGGCGCCGGCGCCGGCGGGGGCGGCTGCCAAGGCGGGACCTCGGGCGGCGATGGAACCACGGCGAGTTGGAACGCGCGCGCCGCGGCCGGAACCGGAGGCGCGAACGCCGGCGGAAACGCCGGCAACGGCGCTCAAGGCACGGCGATCGGGATGACCACGAACCTCAACGGCGCGGACAACGGTGCGGGCGCCGGCGGCGGCGCGGGCGGCCTAGGTGTCGTGTGGATCGAGGGCGCGCTCACCGGCGGTACGATGATGTCTCCGGCGCCCAGCGCGCACTGATCGACGAGACCTTTCCACACGTTGTACGATTTCCTGCGACCGGCCCCGACGTCGCGGCTCGCTCTTTCGTGAATCAACGAAAGGGTGCCACCGTGAAGACGTCCGTCGCTATGTTCCTGTCGCTCTCGCTTGCCGCTTGCTACGGCTCTGCTCCTCCCAGGCCGCCGAGAGTTCCGCTGCCCGACCTTCAGGCCGGTGCCGAGATCGACGTGTTCTCCGAGAGCAAGACGACGTACGAGCCGGTCCAGAAACAGTCGAGCACTTGCCCCGCAGGCAAGTCAGAAGGTGACCCGTCCTGCCTCGTTACGAAGTACGAGGTCACCGAGCCGGTGACGCGCACGACGTCACGCGCTTCCTACGCCGCTTCTCCGATCACCTACGGCCAGCTCAAGGTGATGACGGACCCGCACTACGACGAGAAGCTCGCGACCCTCGAGGATCTGTCGCACAAGTGCCAGCGCGCGAACACACCACGCTACGTCGGCATCGGCATGTTCGCGCTCGGCTTGATCGGCGGTCCGATCGCCGCACGCGCTGACGCCACGGTCGGCGGAATCACGATGTACGGCGGTCTGATCGGCGGCGCCGTTGCCTACAGCCTCGGTTACTTCGCGTTCGGCGGCCGCGACTGCAACCGCGCACGCTCTCTCTCGAATGAAGTCGATATGACCGCCGCGATGACCTGGGACTCCGTCAACGGTGCGGACTACGCGACCGAGATGCAGACGCTCGCGCAGCAGTTCAACGCGACGCATCGCAATGGCCCGTCGGCGCGCGTCGAGCGCATCGAGCCCGAGCACACGCACAACGAATCGACCGCAGCGCGCACCGAGACGCCGAAGCGCAAGCTACGGATGCGCCGTTAGAAACCCAAGCGTCGCGCAGTCGATCACGAGGCGGAGAGCTGCTCCGTGGTGATGACGGCAGGACTCCTTGGTAGAGCTCCCCGACACGACTCGATCGAGGAGCTCGTAGCCTGCCGGGAATCCGCTGTTGGCGATCGGTATCGACCGCGCGACGAATCGGTTGCGAAGATTTGCCTACGCCGACGCCTACCCCTACGGCCACGCGCGGCTCCGAGCTGGCCACCAACTTCTGGGACCTGTACTTGGCGTTCGCTCAAGCGTTCGGTGCGATCTCGGCGAGCGTGCTCGGATCGAGTGCAACGTGCACGGCGCCGAGGTTCTCTTCGAGGTGCTTGATCTTGCTCGTCCCCGGAATCGGGACCATCACCGGTGACCGCGCGAGCAACCACGCGATCGCGAGCTGCGCAGGGCTGCAGTTGTGCCGCTTCGCAGCGGCATCGAGATTGCCGCCGCTCGCCGTGAGTGCACCGGTGGCGAGCGGGAAGAACGGCAGGAACGCGATGCCCCGCTGCTCGCACGCGGCGAGGACCGCTTCGGGTCTAGCGACGCTGACGATGGGGCCGGCGGAGTTCCGCAGGTTGAACAGGTTCTGCACCGCGACGATCTGGGTCTTCTTGAGCGCTTCTTCGAGTTGCTCGAGGGTGACGTTGCTGAGCGCGAGGTGACGGATCTTGCCCTCGCGCTGGATGCCGATCAGCACGTCGAGCGCGTCTGCGAACTTGACGTCGGGCTGGTCGAGCCACCTCAGGTGAACGACCGGAAGCTGCAGGAGCCGGAGCGATCGGAGATCTTCCTCGACCCCGGCGCGGAGCTCCTCGGGACGGAGGGCCGGAACCCAGCTCTTGTCGGGCAAGCGCTTCGCTCCGAGCTTGGTCGCGATCACGAGGTCGCTCGGGTACGGATACAGCGCTTCCACGATCAGCCGATTGGCGACGAGGGGTCCGTAGTACCAGGCGGTGTCGATCAGATTGACACCGAGCTCGATGGCTCGCTGCAGCACCGCATGCGCGGTCGCGACATCCGGCGGCTCGCCCCACACGTCTTTGCCGGGGAGGCGCATCGCACCGAATCCGAGTCGACGAACGACGAAGTCGCCGATCTTGATCGTTTCGGGACCGTGAGCGAAGCGCAGCAACATCGATCAAAATTTGCCGCGATTTCGCCGGGAGCGCTACCGGCGGGCGAGACGAATTGCAAGCGGCCACCGGACCTCGCGCGGTTCCCCGTCAGGCCAGGTCGCAAGCAAGCGTTCGCAGAATGCTTCGAACCGCGCCGACCCCTCGGTCGCGACCAGCTTCACCGTCGAAGACCAGGTCGTGACGTAGCCGGTGAGCTCCTCGCGTGTCCACCGCGCGGTCATCTCGATCGCCGGGGCGTCGACGGTGGGCCACGACCACGCAAGGTCGCGATACCCGTTCTCGACATGCTTGCGCGCCGACGGCCAATAAGGACCTACGACCTTGCGATAGAAGTCCTCGAGGACGTGGTCGGTATCGGTGCCCGCGACGTGCACGATCCCGTAACTCACGATCCCGATCAGCGCACCCGGCCGCGCGACCCGAGCAACTTCATCGCGATAGCGCGGCCAGTCAAACCAATGAGCCGCTTGTGCCGCGACCGCGAGATCGACGCTCGCGTCGGCGAGTCCGCTGACCTCCGCACTCGCACAGCGATATTCGATGCGCGGGTGTCGTGCGGCTTCGTCGAGCTGCGCCTGCGAAGGATCCGTGGCGATCACGTGCTCGAAGTGGTCTGCGAGGGCGGCCGAGAGCTGGCCGTTGCCGCAACCTGCATCCCACGCGGTGCCGCGTGCCGGCGAGCGCTCGGCGAGCAACTGCGCGAGCGCCGGCGGATAATGCGGCCGGTATGACGCGTAGCGCGCAGCGACGGTCGAGAAGTGATCGGCGAACGTCATGAAACTCCGATGCGTGCGCGCCGACGATCGTTACGCCGCGGAGCGATTATGGATACCGGCCCTGGAAGCCGATGCCGCCTTCGAGCTCGCCGGAGATCCACCGCACGAATTCGGCGGTCTCGCCGATGTAGAAGTAGATCCCGTAGGTGCGGTGCAGATCGATCCACACACCTTCGATGCTGCGCACGCCGAAGTCCATCGGACGATCGGTCCCGCTAACATCTTTGTATCCGGAGAAATCGAACGCGAGCTGAGCGGTCACGAACAGCTTGGTGTGCTTTGCCTCGCTCACGAAGAACCGCACGCCGGGCGACAGGTGGAACGGCCGCGGGCCGGTCGTCGCCGGGGTAGCGCCGAAGTCCTTCTCGAGGCCGAGCCGCATCTCGAGCAGCACCTCGATGCTCTTCGCGACGCCGTAGGCGGCCTCGAGATCGAGCCGGAGTGGCGAGCGGCCGGTGCACAGCGGCGCATTGCCGTTCTGAGCGGTCAGATCGACGGTGCCGCAGTAATCGGTCGTCTTGTAGGTCTTGATGCCGCGCAGGCCGAGACCGAATCGGGCGGAAATCCCAATCTGGCCTTTATGGAACGTCGCGGAGGGGGCGTTGTCGTCGTCCGCGAGGGCGGGGACAGCGAGGAGCAGGAGGCCCAGGACGAGCACGCGACACATCGAAGTCACGCTAACACAGGTGGCCAGTTCCCTGCCCCGGCGCTACCCTCCGCGCGTGCCTCTAACGCGCCGGGAGCTGCTCGCCAGCGGACTTGCGGGGATCGTCCTCGCGCTGTCGCGGCGCGCGCTGGCGATAGGTCCGGGCACCAAGTTCCGGCTCGGTCACCTGCAACTCGGCGCCGGGACCACGTGGAACCCACGGCCGAGCGCGCTGCGCCGGATCTCGTGGGAGATCGAGAAGCGGACGTCGATCGACGTCGAGCTCGAAGCCGCGGTGGTGACGCCGACCAGCGACACGCTGTTCGAGACGCCGTTCATCTACCTCGCGGGTGAGCGCGCGTTCGATCTACCGAGTAACGCCGGGATCGAAGCGTTGCGGCGGTTCCTCACGTTCGGTGGCTTCCTGCTGATCGACAGCGCCGAGGGCTCCGCCGATGGCGCGTTCGACGGCTCGGTGCGCCGGCTGATGGCCGCGGTGTTTCCGCCGACGAGCAGCGCGAAGGGCCTCGAGATCATTCCGGACGATCACGTCGTCTATAAATCGTTCTACTTGCTCGACAAGCCGCTCGGCCGGCTCGCGATCGCGCCCGCGATGGAGGGCATCGTGCGCGATGGCCGCCTCGTCTGCGCGTACATCGCAAACGATCTCGGCGGCGCGTGGGCGCGCGATGATTTCGGCAACTACGATTTCCAGTGCGAGCCCGGCGGCGAGCGGCAGCGCGAGCTCGCGTTTCGGATGGGCGTCAATCTCGTGATGTACGCGCTGTGCCTCGATTACAAATCCGATCAGGTGCACGTGCCGTTCATCATGAAGCGGCGGCGCTGGAAGCCCGATGACGGCGCGGTCAGCCCCGCGAAGCCGGCGCCCAAATGAACGTCGTCCTGTTCTCGTCGGTAACCCGCCTGCTGCTCGCGGTCGTGGGCGTCGTGCTCCTGGTCTCGACGGTGCTGGTCGTTCGCTCGGGCCGCGGCCGGATCGGCGCGGTGCTCGGCGTCGGCACGATCGCGGCGATCGGTGCGCTTGCCGGTGAGGCGCTGATCGCGCTGACCGTGAAGCTCGCGGCACCGGGCGCGGCGGACTTCAACGAGTACCGCTGGGTGTTCCTGTCGCCGTGGGGGCGCTTCGGCCTGTGGCTCGGCGTGGCGGCCGTGCTCGCGATCGCCGGACTATCGTGGCGAGCGAGCCGTGGTGCACCCGCATGGCGGCGCGCGATCCTGATCAGCCTACGCGGCGCCGCCGCGGTCACCGCGATGATCGTGTTCCTCGAGCCCGCGGTCGAGCTCCGGCAAGTCGCGCGCGAACCGAATCGCATCGCCGTGTTGATCGATGACTCGAAGTCGATGTCGCTCGCCGAAGACACCGCGAACGGGCCGACGCGGATCGAACGAGCGCGACGCCTGATCGCCGCCTCGGGCACCACGGTCGCGAGCTGGGAGCGCGAGCACAAGATCGACTACTACACGTTCTCGGACACGGTCAGCGCGACCACCCCGCAGGCGCTCGCGGCCGATCCAGCGCAGGGCAAGGCGACGTTCATCCGCAAGGCGCTCGAGTACGTGCGTGGACGCTACGAGGGTCGCGACCTCGCCGGCGTCGTCCTGATCTCCGACGGCGCCGCGACCGGCAGCTTCGACGAGGACTCCGGCGACGGTGCCGTGCGTGACTTCCTGCGCTCGCTCGATACGCGCGTGCACACGGTGTGGGCCGCGCGCCGCGGCTTGAAAGATGTCTCGGTCGCAAATGTCCTGGCCGACGAGTTCGCGTTCGTACGCACGGTCGTCCGGATCGAAGCGGTGATCCGAACCACCGGACTTCCCGCACGCCAGGTCCCGGTGACGCTGTCGACCGACGGCCAACCGCTGCGCGAGAAGCTCGTCGATCTCCCGGCCGGCGATCAGGAGGTCAAGGTCACGTTCGAGGTCACGCCGCCACGCGTCGGCCGCTACGTCTACGAAGTGAGCGTGCCCGTTGCACCGGGCGAGGCCGTGACGTCGAATAATACGCGCAGCTTCGTCGTCCGCGTGATCCGCGATCGGATCCGCGTGCTGCAGGTGGCAGGTCAGCCGTCGTGGGACGTCCGCGCGCTGCGGCAGATGCTGAAGAGCAACCCGAACGTCGATCTGATCTCGTTCTTCATCCTGCGCACGCAGGACGACATCTCGATCGTGCCGAACGACGAGATGTCGCTGATTCCGTTTCCGACGCGCGAATTGTTCGAGCAGCAACTACCTTCGTTCGATCTGATCATCTTGCAGAACTTCGAGTACCTGCCGTACGGCATCGGCGATTACCTCGAGAATATCCGCAGCTACGTCGAGGGCGGCGGAGGCCTCGCGATGCTCGGAGGCGCGCAGTCGTTCTCGTCGGGCGGCTACTTCGGAACGCCGGTCGCCGCGGCGCTACCCGTCGATCTCTACGGCCCGTTCGACTCGGGTCCCGTGCTCGACACCCAGAAGTTCGCGCCGCAGCTCACCGACGCGGGCCAGCTCCATCCCGTGACCTCGCTCCGCTACTCGGCCGACGACAACCGCAAGACGTGGCAGGGGCTGCCGCTGCTCGAAGGCGTCAACCTCGTCGCCGGTGCGAAGGCCGATGCGACGGTGCTCGCGGTTCACCCGCGGCTCAAGACGAAGTCCGGTAAGCCGATGCCGGTGATCGTCTCGGGCGAGTACGGCAAGGGCCGCTCGCTCGTGGTGACCACCGATACCGTGTGGCGCTGGGGTTTCGTCGCGGCCGCGAGACCCGGCGACGATGGCCGCCAGTACACGAAGTTTTGGGAGAACACGATGCGCTGGCTGATCCAGGATCCGGATCTGCGCAACCTCCACGTCGACAGCGATGCGGTCGAGTACGTGCCAGGCGCTCCGGTCCGCATCACCGTGCGTCTGCTCGGCCGCGATTACCAGCCGCTACCCGGCGGCATCGTCTCGCTCACGGTGAAACGCGGCGCCGATCCGGCGCGTGCCGAACAGGTCGCCGAAGCGAAGGTCAAGGTCGCCGACGACGGCACCGCGGTCTTCGAGCTTCCTGGCGTCGGTCCCGGCGTGTATCGCGCGTTCGGTCATGCCGAGATCGCAGGCCGGCAGGTCGACGCGAGCGATATCTTCCTCGTCCGCGAGAACGGCACCGAGCTCGATCGGCCCGTCGGCGATTTCGTCACGTTGCAGGCGATTGCGAAGGCGACCGGGGGCTCTGCCCTCGGAACCATCGACGAGCTGCCGAGCCAGCTCGCCTTCGATCCACCCCGGATCGTCCGGGTCGACAGGCGGGCCGACGTCGAGCTGTGGAGTCGCCCGGGCCTGCTGATTCTCGTGGTCGGGCTTCTCGGCCTCGAGTGGCTCTTGCGCCAGCGAAGCGGCTACTTATAGATAGGGGCACCGGAATGGCTCTTCAGCTGGATAGTCTCGTCACCGACCTCATGTTTCAGGCGAACGCCGCCATCGATCAGAAGACCCTGATCGAAGGCCTCGGCGGGGAGACCGCGCTCGAGAGCAAGCAGCTCCTCGATGTCGACCGCCTCGATCCGCGCGCCGAGATGGAGCTGTCTCCATCGATGCCGTTCCGTCATCGCGGCGAACGCCGCCTGATGATCATCGACGACAAGGCCGTGACGCCTCGCGAAGATCCGGCAGTCGACCCGGTGATCAAGACCGACCTTCGCCCTGCGAAGGAAGCGCTGATCAAGACGTCCCAGACCCTGCCGATCCGGCTCGGCCGGCTGTTCGTGCTCGGTAGCTGGGGCGATGCCGTGCTCGTCGCACGCAACGTCAAAGATCTGCGCGCCATCTGCCTGTTGCCGTGGGCGCTCGATCCGCAGGTCGACGTCGACGGCAAGCGCCGGCAGACGCCGCTGTCCCAGAAAGAATTCGAGGCCAAGCTCCTCGCCTACGAGAAACGTCTCGACGAGCTCGACGAGCAGCAGATCCTCGCGCGCCTGTCGGGCGTCAACTTCGAGCGCCGAGGCGAGGTCGTGGTCGTCGACGTGCTCGAAGCGGATGGCACGTGGGACCAGCGCAAGTCGATGCTGATGGAGCAACAGCTCGCGGCCGTCGATCAATTCTCGATGCTGCCGGGCGCACCCGCCGCGAAGAAAGAGCCCGCGAAACCCGCTGCGAAGGCCGCACCCGCGCCAGCGCCGAAGCCGGAGCCCAAGCCCGAGCCGAAGGGTCCGCCGCTCACGGTGCAAGACGTCGACGGCAAGGTCATGATCGTGTTTCCCGCGGAGCGCTTCGACCTCGATGTGGCGGCCGCGCTCGGCAAGCGCGACTGGGATCAGGTCGTGCGCCGCACCGACAACGTGCCCGGCATGTTGCGCGACAAGATCCAGCGCGAAGGTGCGAGCTGGATCGCGCCGCTCGAGTTCTTGTCCGAGGTCTTCATCGACGGCAAGCCGCTATCGAAGGCACAGTTCGAGAAGGACGCGCGCGCGATCGACGGTGGTCGCGCTCTCGACGTCCACTTCCCGCGGTTCGGAGACGTCGTACTGCTCGAGATCCCGGGTAAAGGCCGGTTCGTCACGTCGTTGACGGATCGCGCCGAGCGCGCCGCCAAGCTGGTGCACTAGTGAAGGCTGCGGCGATCGTCGTCGGGATCGCCGCGCTTACTGTCACCGCGTTCGCGGACGAAGATTACCAAGGCGCCACGATCATTTTCGCGCGGGGTGCGTCGCTGTATCGCGTCGATGCGCGCGGCCGCGGTGAAACGGAGATCGCGACGCTGGCCGCGAGCTCGAGGGTCCGCGCCCTGCGCACCGATGCGGCCGGCAAGATCTTGCTCGCCGATGTCGGCGGCACCTGGTCGTGGATGGCGCTCGACGGCACGGCGAAGGCGCTGACCGATCTGCCGTGCGCGGACGGTCCTGCACAGCTCGCCGAGGACGGAGCGTGCGTGCTGTGCCGCGCGAAGCCGGGCGCAACCGGCGCGAGCCTGATCGTCAATCTCAAGACCGGCGCGGCCACGCCGATCGATCTGCCGATCGAGGGCGCGCGGATCGCCGGGACCGGCGCCGCACGCAAGCTCGTGTGGGCCGACAAAGACGGCGTGTGGACCGCGCCACCGCGCGACGTCAAGGCGAGCACGAAGGTCGCCCCGACCGCACCGCTGCGCGGCTTCCTGCCGAGCCCGGATGGCTCGCGCGCGCTCGGTGTCTATGCCGATGCGGTCTACGTCGACGCGCATCACACGAAGCCCGCCGACGTGCTGATGAACTTCGCGCTCGACGGCGAAGGCGCGCATCGCAAGTCGATCAAGGACGGCTTGCCTGTCGAGTGGTCGCACGACGCGCAGTGGGCCTTGCTTCAGAATGGCGCGAGCGCGTGCATCGCCAAGGCGAGCGGCGGCCAATACAAGTGCTGGAAGGGCTACACCGCGGCGTCGATCGCGCCCGATGGCAAGTGGGCGCTCGTCCTCGGCAATCGCGACGGCAGCAAGAAGCAGACAGCGGGCACCGGAGACAACAAGACAGGCAAGAAGACCGACAACAAGACAGGCAAGAAGACCGACAAGAAGACCGACAAGAAGACAGACAAGAAGTCCGACAACAAGAAGCCCGCGCCCGAACCCGAGCCGGAGCCCGCTGCGGCCGACGAGACCGAGACCGGCGAGACGGGCGATCGCGAGCCCGGTCCTGCCGATGTGCTCGTGGCACCGCCGAGTGGCCCGCTGTCGCTGTTTCGCACGGAGCTCGATGGTCCATTCACGAATTCCCCGGCGCTGGTGGTGAAATCGGTCGACGGCGCAGCCGTGTGGGTCCCGGCAGCAGCCGCGCCCTGAATTTGCGATACTCGATCGGGTGAAGCTCAGGACCGCGCTCGAGCTCGGACGCGCGTCGAGCCTCCCGACCGTGATCACGAACGTGATCGCCGCGATCGTGCTCGCCGGCGGACGTCCCGGTGTGATCACGGCGCTCCTGACGTGCGTCGCGATGATGCTGCTCTATGTTTCAGGCGGCTTCCTGAACGATGCCTTCGATCGCGATCTCGATCGGATCGATCAGCCGAGGCGACCGATTCCTTCCGGCGCGGCACGAGCGGGTACCGTGTTCGACGCCGGGTTCGCGATGCTCGGCGCCGGCTTGCTCCTCGTGATCGGCCTCGCGCTCGCGACCGGCGCGGGATGGAAGCCGATCGTCTCGGCGGTCGCGCTCGCGTCGCTGATCGTGTTCTACAACGCGGATCACAAAGACAACCCGCTCGCACCGCTCGTCATGGGTTTGTGCCGCGCCGGCATCTACACGACCGCCGCGCTGCTCGTGCGCCCCGACATCTGCCTCGAAGTGCTCGTCGGCTGCGTGGTCCTGATCGCGTACCTCGTCGGCCAGTCCTATGTCGCGCGCGGCGAGCTCTCGAGCTTGTGGCCGCTCGGCCTGCTCGGCGTGCCCTTCGTGATCGCCTGGCCGCAGGGCAGCGCTGCGTTCGTGATCTACGCGGCCTTCTTGCTGTGGATCCTGCGCGCGTTGTTCGTGACGCGCGGCCGGCTCACGAAGGCCGCGAGCCTCGTCGCCGGCATCTCGCTGCTCGACGCGCTCCTCGTCTCGAACCTGGGACGCGCGGATCTCGCGATCATCGCGCTCGTCGCGTTCGCCGCGACGACCGTGCTCCAGCGCGTGCTTCGAAGCTGAGGTGCGATAGTTCGCGCTACGCCGCTCGCCCGCGGACGCGGTACCATGGAATCGTGCGCTGGATCGGGGTCTTCGTGCTGTGCTCGTGCAATCAGGTCTTCAGCCTGAATGCCACGCGGCAGATCGATGCGGAACCGCACCAGTTCTTCGACGCGCCGGTCGATGCGCCGTTCACATGCCCACCGATCGGCACGGCGCCGCAGTTCTCGAATCTGCTGCATCAGGTGATCCCGCAAGACTGCAGCGATTACACGATCAGTGCCTCGGCGAACCGGGCGCTCGGGGCGTGTCTTTCTCCCTGGGGCGCCGCGATCGCACAGGGAACCGTCGACGGCGACCTGACCGTGATCATCCCCACGGACACGATCCAGAGGTATCGCCCGCGGCTCGCCCCCGAAGGCGACACGATGCTCGTCTACACCTTCGACCCGATCAACGGCCAAGCGTTTCAAGAGCTCGCATGGGACGGCGCTTCGTGGACCCAGGTCGCAGTGCTGCCGATGCCGGCGCAGGCCGGACAGATCACCAGCCCGACGCGGCGGCCGAATCGCCACGTACTCATCGTGTCCATCACTGGGCTCGATGAATACGTCGACGCCGGCAACAACGTCTGGAACCCGACGTTGACGCACAGCCACACGCAGCTCGGCGTGATCAATGCGAGCAGCCCGTTCCTCAGTGCCGATGGCCTCCGACTCATCATCTACGGGATCACGACAGGAAAAGGCGAGGCGCACGCGATGTACACGGACCGCACCAGTGTCGATTCGCCGTTCGGCGCGGCGACTCCGCTGACCGGCGTCCCCACCGCGTCCGACCTGTTCATGACCGAGGACTGCAGTCGGATCTACATGTCCGGCCTGCAGTCGATCTTCTACGTCCAGCAGCGGTGACCGGTCAGAACACGAACCGATAACCAACTGCGATCCCGACCTTGCCCGCGTTCGTACTGCCGGTGAGCGGGTGGTCGAGCTTCGAATACACGAGTCGCAGATCTCCGACGAGAAAGCCTTTTCCAACGCGGAGGTCAGCTCCTCCAAATACTTCTACGCCGAGCTCGGTCGACGTCGCCGTGTTATCGCCGGGTGCGAGGGTCGTCGTCTCGTTCGTCTTCAGCATGTGAAGGACGGGACCTCCGCCAACCCATGGCACGAACGATCGTTCTCCCGATGACAGCCGATACGTTGCCACCAATCCCACGACCAGCTCGGTCTCCTTGATCGTGTACATCCCCGCGCCGCTCGGGATGCGTGGATCCATCGCGCTCGCGTCGTAGCTCGGTCGCGTAACGGATAGATCCACGCCCACGAGAAGTCGATGCGCCGCGATCGGTGTCGCGACATCCACCTGGAGACCACCGATCACGAACGGACCTAGCTTCGAGGTCGCGATCGAGACCCCAACGCGGGGAGCAACGCCGACGCTCCAAGGCTGGGGAGCCGTCGGCTCGGCGCGGGCGACTCCGACGGAACCGAGAAGGCAGATGATCGTGAGCGAGTTGCGCATCGGTGCCTCAGAACGTTTGGAAGGTGGTGGTGGTCGCGTTGCTGCCGTCCGACGTGCCGCCGACAAAGTAGATGAACCCCGAACCGACGATCGCCGCACCGAGCGCGCGCGGACTACCTGCCGGGAACGACTGCGCCGTCGATTGGATCGGACTGCCGATGGTTCCGTTCGTATTGAACGCGACGTCGCGGCCGCTCGTCAGGATGTTCGAGAACGTCGTCGAAGTCGCGGCCCCCGCTCCACCGAGCGCGAACAACTTGCCACTCGAGATCACGCACATCGGACCGGCACGCGTTCCGAGCGCGCCCGCACCGCCATACGCGGCCCACGCGCCGTTGAGACCGCCGTTCGCGATGTCCGATTGCGTGACCTCCTGGCTCGCGCCTGTCGCGTCGACGCCGCCTAGTGTGAACATCCGAGCGACGCCGGTGTAGCCACTGACATTCTGTGCCGTCTCGACGACCAGCGAGAAGAACGCGAGTGCAGTCGGCATCGCCGTCGCTCCTGTGGTGACGAACGTGCCGAGGTGGCCCAGCGAGTCGATCGGCGAGACCTCGACCGTGGCGAGGTAGCCCGTCGTCGCGTTGCTCTTGCCGCCCAACACGTGAAGGAACCGTGCTCCCGTGCCGTCGGTGATCACCGCGGCTTGATGGCCCCAGCGGATCCCGTGGGTCGGGGTTTGCGCTCGCCACACGCCGAGTGATCCGGAAGGCAACGGTCCTTCGGCGGTCGTCGCCGCACCGGTGTCGGTGTACGTCGTGCCGGAGACCGTGGCGATCAGGAGCTCCAGCTCCGAGGCGCCGTTGACCGCTTGCGTGCGATAGACGCGGTACTGCGCGGCCGCGACACCGTTGACCGTGACGGGTGACCACGCCAGATCGATCGCCGAGGTTCCATTCTGGATCGACAGGATCTCTTCGTCCGACGCGAGCGTCTCGCCTCCCGGGTTGTCCGGATCGCTGGCCGCGAGCATCGCCGAGACCTTGTAGTACCAGGTGCCCGTCGCGAGCGTGCCGGCGGTGGCCGAGCTCGCGATGCTCGTGATCTTGGGAGCGTCTGCGTTGTTCAGCACGACGGCGCGCTCGATCGACCCGAGCACCGCACCCCCGCCATCTTGTCCTCCCGTGACGTAGACGTACGTCTTCTGCGGAACGAACGGATCTGTTCCGAACAGAGGGACCGTCACCGCCGCGGGTGCGTCGCGCGTGGTCGTCAGGTGATTCGGCGCGCGGATCGCCCGCCACGGACTGAGCGCGCCGAACTTCGAAAGCTGCGCGACCTCGACCGTATCGAGCACGGACCCCGCAACGCCGGAGTCACCGGCGATCGCGTAGACAAAGGTATTGCCGAGGTCATCACGCGCGCTGACGCCCGCGAGCATCCGGCGCCCCGTCACGAGTGCGGAGGACGCGGTGAACGGATGGAGATTTCCCGAGGCACCCGTCGAGCCAACGATGAACGCCGACCACGTGGAATATGTCATCTCGTCGAGATCGGTGACACGGACGAGGTACGCATCGTCGGTCATGCCGGTGGTCGGGAGCGTCGTGTCGATCCGGGTCGCGCTCGTTGGCGCCACCGAGGCGATCGTCTTGACCACCACCGCGTTGCGATCGAGCAGCTCGATCTTGACCGGGTTCCGAAAGTGCTGGCCGAAGATCGCGACGACGGTGTCCGCTTGCGGGCTGCCGCGGCTCGGGATCACCTGCTCGATCATCGGGATCGGCATCGCGACCACCCGGAATCCGTCGACGAGCGTCCCGGTACCGGGCGCGCTCGGTGGATCGATCACGGTAACGTCGTAGCTGCCGAGCGCCAGGCCCGACGGCACGACCGCCGTGAGCGTGCTCGAATCGACGAACGCGACGCGCTTCATCACGGTCACCGGCGTCGCCTGACCATGTGGTCGCATCTCGACCCGTGGGGTCGATGCAAAGCTGCCCGACGATCCGATCGTGACGCTGGTCTCGCTGCACGTGCAGCCGAACGGCGGATCGATCCCGGTCAGCGTGAATTCGTTACCGACGGTGAAGCCCATCGGCAGCGTGGCGCTGCAGCCGTCGCCGTTATCGACGACGAGATCGTAGGCGCCAGGCGCAACGCCGGTCAGATCGAGCATGCACGTCGCCGTCGTCCCGCCGGCGGCAACCACCACGTTGGTACACGGCACCGGCGGTGTCGCGCCGAGGACGACGGTCATGCCGGGCAGGAACCCGGTACCGGTGAGCGTCAGCGTGACGGTCTTGTTCGGCGCGCCCGATGCGGGATTGATCGACACCAGGTTCGGCGGCGCGTCGACCACAAACCCCGAGGACGTCGCAGTGTGGCCATCGGGGTCGATGACCTCGACGCCGTAGCTGCCGGGTTGCACGAGACCCTGCGGGATGCTCACGGTGAGCTTCGTGCCGCTCGCGTCGGGAATCGACACGCCTTGGGCGGGTACTTCGGTCTGTACGTTCGCCGCATCGATCAGCACGACTCGCGGCATCTCGACCGTCGGATTGCTGGTCAAGCCATCGACGACCACCGGAGAAAATCCGGAACCGGTGATCGTCACTGTGATCGCCTTCTGCGCGTCGCAGATCGGCGCCGGCACGATCGAATCGATCGTAGGCGTTGGTCCGTCGGTGCTCGAAGAGCACCCGATCGCGAGCGCGACGAGTAAGCCAAGTTTGCGCATGACAGGTCCTATTGCTGGTGGCGTTCGACGAGGTAGGTCGGACCGGCCGGCACGTTGACGCCGTTCTCGGTATGCGCTTCGGCATAGCCGCCGAGCACGTAGACGTACGCGAGAAGACGCGTCATCTGGTAGTACGCGCGATGCACGATGAAGCTCGTCGATGCCGACTGGAAGTTCTGCAAGATCTGGCCGCCGACGATCATCGTGAGATCGGGGGCGAGCGGGAAGCGTGCGATCGAGGACAGCACCAGCTGGATCGCCGTGCCCGTCGCGCTCAGGGTCTCGGTCTGAACTCCGTAGAACGGATAGAGGTACGAGAAGTACAGGACGGCGTCATGGCCAAAGGACGAGTGCGGATCGGTGCTGGTCTGGACGATCCAGCTCGTACCGCCCGTGACGCCGCAGTTGGCGACGAGGTGTCCGGTCGTCATGTCGACAGGGCATGACTCGAAGTCGTTGCGGCCCGCGTTGCTGCTCGCCGCGTAGGCGTCATCGCCGAGGACGGCGACGATGTACACGGGCTCGGTGCCGACGAGGTTCGCGATCGTCGTCGGATGCGTCGCGACGGTGTTCTGCAGCGCGCCGCTCACGCCCAGGATGCCGAGCGTGCGCTGGATGACCTGGCCGCAGTTACCGCACGGCGGCGGCTCGGGCGGCGGCGGGAACGGGGTTTCATTGCGGAACTGCGTCGTGAGCAGCGCGTAGTAGGCGCGCGCATGCGCGAACACGGGCGTCTCGTTGGTCCACGCCGCCTCGGTCGTCCCATCCATGTTGATACCGAGCGACTCGGCGCTCGTGCGGTACGTATAGGTGCCACCGGTGCCATCACGGCCACCGGCGACGATGATCCGCGCTACCAGTCCGCCCGAGGTCGCTGGATCCATCGCGACGACCACGCCATCGAGACCTTCGCGCGCAAAGTTGAGCGCGGGCGGCGTCGTGCTGTCCCACTTCGAGAGGCTGCCCGGCGGCAGTGGGAGGACCCCGGTGATCGGTGTGGTGGCCGGCGTGGCGAACGCGACGTTCGTGTCGGTGAACGATGTCGCCGCCAGCGCGTCCGCACCCGCGAGCAGCTTGTACGTGCCGCTCACCGGATCGAGACGATACAGGCGATACGTCGCGCCCGTGATCGGCAACGCGTCCCACGCGACGAGCACGGTCTGATTTCCGGCGGTAACATCGGTCGCGTTGATCGTCGTCGCCGAGCTGTAGCCCGCGACGCTCTCCCACGTACCGCCACCGGTGAGTGGAACCACCGCGGAGACCCGATAGGTGTACGTGCCGGCCGCAAACGTTCCGCCCGCCGCGAGCGAGCCGCGGAGATTTCCGGGCGCCGGTGCCTGCTTCTCGACGCCGGTGTCGGTCCAGCAGTTATTCGCCGAGGTCACTTCATATGCGATCGCCGACGAGCCGCCGGCATGGCCGTCGGACGCCAATGATCGATAGATGTTGTAAGACACCGCGCCGGTCTGCGTCGGCGCAACCCAGCAGATCTGGATCTGGCCACGCTTGTTGATCGCGACCACCTCGCGGGTCGCGAGGCTCTCACCCCACGGTCCGATCGCCGAGACGCGGTAGTACCAAGACCCGAGCGGCAGGCCCTGGGTCATCGGCAGCGCCGACGGCAGCATCACCGCCGGCATCTGGTTGTAGCTGAGGATCTCGGCGCGCTCGACCGCCTTCGAGGCCGCGACGACGGTCGTCGTATCCGAGCGCAGCGTCGTACCGCCGATCGAGAACAGCGTCTTGCCGACGCGCACGAGGGTCGAGCCTTCGCGCGCCACGTTCAGGTTATTAGGAACGCGCGGCGCGGCGCCGCTTCCGTACTGCTCGACGTGATGGAACGGACCCGGCGTGCCGAACAGATCGAACTGGCTCGCTTCGACGGAGCCGAGGACGTTGTTGTTCGCGTCCTGGCCACCGGCCACGTAGACGAACGCATCGGAATACGAATCGAACCCGAACTGCGCCGCGTGTTTCCAGCGCGCGGTCTCGAGCCGGTTCTGTGCCGTCTCGAACGCGCCGACGTTCAAGTGACCGGAAGAGGACGGCGTGATCTCGATCGAGTACCAGTAGGCGGACTGTTGGTCGGGGTTGATCACGACCACGGGATACGGTCCGAGCGCCGGGCAGTTCGCGAAGTGCACGGTGATCGCCGTCGCGGTGATCGCATCGACGGTGATCGGGCACAGCGTCTGCCCGCTCGGATCCGTGATCGATCCGGTGCAGGTCGTGCCCGCGGGTGCGACATACCACGCCGTCGCGCCGGTCAAGAATCCGGTCCCGGTGATCGTGATCGGCGTCGACGTGCACGAGCCGTTCTGGATCCGTGCCGGATTGACGTCGGTGACCGCCGGCGGAGGCGTCGCGGTGATCGTGAACGCGCCCGGCGTCGCGCCGTTCTTCCATTCGGCGGTCAAGTTGTCCGGGTTCGTCACGAACACGTTGTAGGTGCCGACCGCCATCATCTGCGTCTCGGAGGGCACGATCGCGGTGAGGTGCGTCGACGAGACATAACCGACGAACGTCGCGTCGAAGTAGATCGCCGGATTGCTCGTCGAGACCCAGCGGACATTGGGCGTCGACAAGAACCCGGTGCCTTGAATGCTCACGGTGACGTCGGAGTTGATGTTGTCCATCGGATCGCCTTGCCAGGCCGTCGTCGGCACGACGAGCGTCACGGTCGGCGGCGGCTCGGCCAGGATGTGGAGTGCGCACGTCAGGGAGGCGACCATGCCGTCACCATTCGTGACGGTCACGGTGTACGCACCTTGCACGCGCGTCGGGCTCGCCGCCAGCAACGTCGCGATCGACGTCGGCGTCACGGCGCCCGCGACCAGATCATACGTGGTCGACGGCTGATCGCAGTTCGTCAGGTGGATCGTCGGGGTTCCGTTGATCCCGTAGCCGTTGATCGACAGGGCGGTGTCGACCGTGCGCGAAGCGGCGGCCGGAAAGATCGCGGTGAGACCGAAGCTCGCGAAAGCGTCGGTAGGGGGTCCGCTGTCTACGAGGGCGTCACTGCCGCCGGTGTTCGAGTCGTCACCGGAGCTCGCGTCGAGGTTGTTACCGTGGCCTCCGCCGCAGGCTATCAAAGCGACTGTCACGAACGCAAAGCTCGGTCCCTTAGTCATCCGTGGAGGTCAAGCAACCGCTACGCCATCTCGTCCCTCGATAACTAGTGAACCTCGCGTCCTCTTACATCCGCCCACGTGTTCGGTTCGGGACGTGGTGAACGGATCGGTACGCTTCGCTTCACACCCTAGAACAGCATGCGGTAGCCGACGGAGAGACTGACGGCACCGCTGTTTGCATCGCCGGTCGCGACATGATTCAGGGTCCCGTATTGCAACAGCAGCTCGCCGATCGCGCGGCCCGGGCCCAGGCGAAGCTCGGCGCCGAGTGGAACGCCGACACCGACGCGTGTCGATTGCTCGTGGGTCTCCATGATCGCGGGCGCGCCGTTGTCGCGCACGGTGCTCTTCGTCAGTAACACGCGCGGTCCGATGCCGGCGTAGGGGACGATCGAGCTCATCGAGGTCAGGCGATAGATCAACGCCGGCATGATGCCGAGCTCTTGCTCGGTGAGCTTCCACGTGTAGGTCCCACCCATGACCCGCGGATCACTCTCGCTGCCGGTCTTGGTCGGTTGGGTGTAGTCGATGTCGAGCACGATCGCGAGCCGGCGATCGGCGACCGGCGTGATGTAGCCGACCTCGACACCGAACGCGACGAACGGCGACAGGCCATCGACGGGAACGATTCCTCCGACCTTGATCGAGGCCAAGCCTCGCGTTCCCGTTGGGTCTTCGTCGGCGACCGCGAGTCGCTCTGCAACACAGAGCATTGCGAACATCAGGAAGAGGCTCCGCATGATGAATTCCTTCCGCATGGCGATCACCAGATCACCAGCTCGGTGGTCTTGCTCGCCGGGCTCGGTTCGTTGGTCGTACCGCCGAGTAAGAAGATGAACGCGCTCTGGACGCTGCTACCGAGCAAGTAGCGGCCGTGCGTCATCGTCAGACCTTCGTTGTTCCAAGCGTTGTTCGCGACGCTCGGCACGGGCGAAGTGAGCGGTGCAGATTGCGCGCCCTGCGTCGGCATGCCGCCGAGGCCACCGAACGAGAACAACTGCCCGTTCGCGGCGCACACCCCGTAGCCGGACTCAGCGGCGGCGAAGTCCTTCGGGGTGTCGTCGAGCGTCGTCGGCGTCACGAGCGACGTGTTGGCGAGTTGCCCCCCCGCCGTGACGCGCCCGGCTTCGACCTTGTTGGCCGCCGCGCCGGCCGCCGTCTGTCCGCCGCCGAGGAACACGTAGGTCGTCGGCGCCGCATACAGCGACGAGACGCTCGCGTCGACGGTCCACGCGCCGAGCTGCCACCTGCCCTGGCCGGAAGGCAGGAGTCCAGCTGTCCACGAGGCGCCTGCGGTCTGCCGGCCATTGGGCGCGGTCGTGACCGTCAGGAATTCGTAGCTCGTGGTCGCCGTCGCAGCGGCGCTGCGGCCGAGGAGCGCGTAGACATAGAACGTCCCCGCGGTCACCGGATCGCGAGCCCAAGCGAGGGCGAGGCCTTCGCGGTTGGTCCCGAGCGTTGGCAATGCAGCCCAGTTGCCGGTCGTGCCGAGCGGCAATGGAATCGCCGTACCAGGCGTCGCTGTCCCGTCGTCGACGAACGTCGTCGCGGTGACCGTCGACAACAGGACTTCCGTACCGGGCGTGCCGTCTTTCGCGGTGCGGTAGATCCTGTAGCCGGTGACGTCGAGCACCGGATTGCCGAGCGCATCGACCGGCGCGCGGTAGACCAACGTCAGTGCGACCTTCTTGTTCGGGAAGCTCGGTACGCGAATGGTGAATTCATCGCTCGCGAGCGACTCGCCACCTGGATTGTCGGTGTCGGTCGCCGAGAACACCGCGCTGACCCGATAGTGGTAGGTGCCAGCGTCGAGCCCGACCGTGGCAAGCTGGAGATCGACGTCCGTGATCTCGGGTGTCTCGCGCGGGGACAAGATCAGCGCTCGCTCGGCCGTGTTGGTCGGTCCGACAGCGTTGTTGCCACCCGCGAGATAGATATAGCGGCCGACGGTGACCGCACCTGCGAGCGTGCGAGGCGCGCGCAGCGCGTTCGGTTGGATCGAGAACGCTCCGATCTTGCCGAACAGATCGACAGGTGCCACCTCGACGGACGACAGCGCGCCCATCGCAGTTCCGTCATCACCGCCGATCGCGTAGACGAAGCGGTTCGCCGAAGTCGCCTGGCCCGCGGCTGCCGACAGCGCGCGGCGTCCGACAGTCATGTCTGGACCGGCCTTGGGATTATTGAGGTTCAGCGACGAGTTCGTCACGCCGATCGCCGAGTACTCGCCGTAGGTACCGTCTGGATTCGTCACCCGCACCACGCACACCGAACCCGCCGGCAGCGTCGAGCCGTTGATCGTGATCGGTTGCGTGCAGTTAGCTCCGGTGCACGACAGCGTGCCCGACGTCAGCGTGGGGCTGAGCGCATTGTTCATCGGATCGACGCAAGACAGGGACACCACGTCGCCGGCCGCGAACGATGTACCGGTCAGCGTGACGCTCTGGCCGGTCGCATCGATGATCGACGAAGGCGTCGCGCCTGCGACTTCGGGTGGTGCCGCCGTGGTCTCGGTATAGCCACTGTCGAGCACGCCGACCGTGCCATCCGGGTTGACCAGCACGACGTCGTACAGATGTGCAGGCGTCCCGGCAGGCACGACACCGGTCGCGCGGTCTGCAT
>JAQBQF010000089.1 GCA_028287115.1 Myxococcales bacterium | reverse complement strand
GTAGAGGAAGTCCGGGATCGGTTTGGCGTCGAACGCTTTCTGATATTCGTCGAGAGATTCGTCGAATTTTCCGAGCGCGAACAACTTCTCCCCGCGTTCGAAGTGCCGCTTCGCGGAGCGCGTCGCCGGATCGTCCGCAAACGCCGGCCGCGATGCGAGCCCAACAAAACACAGAACCACGAGTGCGAGTAAGCGAGGGATCATTTGTGGCGGTGGAACGGATCGAGCGTGTCCGTCGGGTCGATCGTACCCGGCTTGTCAACCGGCGGCTTGGTTGGCTTGTCGATCTTGTTGGCGGGGTCAGCGGGCTTCGTCGTCTCGACAGCGTCCGGTTTGTCGGCGGGCTTCTTGTCGGTCTGCTTCTTGATCACGCGACCATGTTTGGGCCGCGAGTCGACCTTGTCGGTGTGCGGATCGGTGTCGACGCTGGTGATCGGCGGCAACGGCGGAGCGACCGGCTCGAGCCGCTCGAGCGTGACCGAGAAGTCGCGCTTGCTACCTGCAAGATCGACATCGATCGCCTGGTCTCGGTAGCGGTCGCTGCGGACGACGAACATGCGGTGGTCGGCTGGGCCCCCATCGCCAAGATCGACGTTGAACGTGCACGGCGTGTGGCACAGCTCCGCGGAGTGACCCGCTGCGAACACGCCCGCGCTCGGTAACGAGTCGAAGCGAAGCTCGACGATCTGCGGCTTGGTTGCCGGCTCGATCGGCGTGCCGACGGGAGACGGTCGCGCCTGCGGTTCGGGTCTTTCAGCCGTCCGGCTCGCATACCAGACCGCGGCCCCGATCCCGAGCGTCACGGCGAAGGCACCGCCGACGAGCCATACCCACCACGGTGTCGGCTGCGAGTCGGGTTGGCTGATCTGGCTATACGGGTTGTAGAGCTGTGAGGGATGCAACGTGCCGGGGGGCATCGTCGACGGGTGCGGCGGCGTCGGTGCGGTCGTCACCATCATCGGCGGCAACCCGGGCAACTGCGTCGACAACGGCCGGATCGCGCTGGTCGAGAGGGACACGTAGCCCGACGACTGCCCGTCAAAGCCACCGAGCATGTGGAGCAGGCCGTCGCGCAATTCGAGGATATGACCGAACCGCTCGTTCGGATCCTTCGCGAGGCAGCGCATGATCAAGACTTCAAGCCGCTCGTCGAGGTGGGCGCCGCCTTGCGTCTGGCGCGGCAGCACGGGCTGCTCGGTCAAATGCTTGCGCACGAACTCGCCGAACGACCGTCCGCGAAACATCGGCTGCCCGCAGAACAGCTCGTACATGATGGCGCCGAGCGAATAGATATCCGATCGATGATCGACGGCCATGCCGCCCGCTTGCTCGGGAGACATGTACGCGGGCGTGCCGATCACGGAACCCGCGGCGGTCTGAAAGCCGATGTCCTCGTCGTCGCGATTGAGGAGCTTGGCGACGCCGAAATCGAGCAGCTTGACGAGCTCGGCGCCATCGGAGGTCGGGACGACGATCACGTTGTCCGGTTTGAGATCGCGATGCACGACTCCAACGGCGTGCGCGGCCCCGAGCCCATCGCAGATCTGGACCAGCACGGCGAGCGCACGTGGGAGATCGACCCCGGTGCGGGCCCACTTGCCGAGGCTCTGGCCTCGCAACAGCTCCATGATGATGAAGGTGGTGCCGTCATCGATCTCGACGAAGTCGGTGACATCGACGATGTTGCGGTGCCGAACGCGGTTGACGGTCTTCGCTTCTTGAAAGAACCGCAGCACGGCATCGCGGCGGCGCGCGTAATCGCCGCGGAGCAGCTTGAGCGCGACCTCGCGGCCGAGCTTGACGTGCTCGGCCCGGTAGACGTAGCCCATGCCGCCCTTGCCGAGGAGCTCGGTCAGCCGATAGCTGCCGAGCTGGGCGCCGAGCCGGATCTCCGGATCGTCTGCATTCTTCGGCGGTGGCGGCGGCGCCTTTGAATCGCGCTGCGGAGGCGGGGTCTTGTTGCGGCCGCTCGGCGATTCGATCTTCGTGCGTTCGTCGCGGTCGGCCTCGTGCGTGCCCATCGCCAGCGACGGATTCGGAACGTCTTCGAGCTGGATGGAGATCGAGGCGGTCGGTTCCCGGCCAGAGTCGGGCCGGTGCGGAGCGCGAGATCGCGGATCGCGAGTCGTCATGTGTGCCCCGCCACCCCACGCGACGACCCGCGGGCTGGGAGGTAACGGTAATTGTACGATCGGATCCCCATCCCAAGCAACCAAACGATTCCGAGCGGTTGTGAGCTAGTTCACGGGCAGCCGGCAGCCAGCACCCGTAGCGCGTCCGAAATCGCCAGCCGAACCTGGTCGAGGTTCTCGTGTGCGTACCGAACGCGAAGCGGGTTCGTCGCCTGGGGATTACAGAGATCGCGCAACGCGCGCGCCGCCGTGGCGCGGATATCTCGGCTCGGGTGATCGAGCAGCGGGGTCAACAGATCGACGTCGGTCGAGACCTTGAGCAGGCCGAGCGATTCGATCGCCGCGCGCAGCAGCAACAGATCCGCTCCCGAGTGGGGCCACGCAGCAGGCGAGGCGGGCACCATCGCGACCAGCGCAAGGTGCACGGGCCAGCCCGGATCGGTGGTGATGCATGGTCCCGGGGACATCGACGGGGACGTGCTGAACGGACAGTACTTCCACAGGGTGTGGATCGCGCGCAACCGAACGCCGATGTCGCCGTTCGCATCTTGTGCGATCGCGACGAGCTGATCGCGTGCTTGTGGCGCGCCGTTGAACACCGAATCGAGCGTGACCTTGAGCGGCACCGAGTCGATCGGAGATAGCGCGTTGATCTCCTGCTGAGACAGCGCGGCGGAAGCGACGGCCGCAAAGCCGACGCCGATCGCGACCAGGGCGACGGATCGCCTCATCGCAGCACCGGACTTCGGCTGAGGATGTTGCGCTGGTCGGCGGACAGATCCCCGCCGCCGAACTCCGAATAGAACATCAGATTGCCGCTCGACAGGTCGCTATCCATGATCGGATCGACGTGCGTGCCGTCGACCTCGACGTTGTCGTAGAGCCCCATGTAACGCGCGAGCTCGTGAGCGGAGAGGCGCGCGAGTTGCGACCACGACCGATAGCACAGCGTATCGAGCCCGACGACGATTCCCGACTGGCGCGTGCCACCAACACCCGCGGGACCTGGGTTCGGGCCGATCGCCTGGAGCCCGACCGGCGTCAGCGACCGGACGAAGAACACGTTGATCCCGACGTCGTGTGCGCCGAGCGCCAGCAACGACGGTGTATTCGCGACGTCGAGGCTATCGAGCTCGGGATGGTCGCGCAGATCTTCATAGGTCACCGTGCCGAGCACGATCCCGTTGTGGGTGAACAACGTGCGCAACGAACCGATGAAGTCACGCTGAAAGAACGCGGCGGTCTGTGCGATCTGCGCGTCGAGCTTGGTGCCGAACGAATCGCTGCACGGATGATCGTCGAAGTTGAGGAAGTAGAAGTGGAGGTCGAGCGACACGCTCGAGTCGAGCTTGATCACGGCCGTGGCACTCGGGGTTGCGGTGCCCGAGGCGTACGGCAGACGCTTCGATGCGACCGTCATCTGATACGCGCCGGATTCGAGCGGTGTCGACGGAGACGATGGCATCGCGAGCACGGACTGACCGAAGTCCAAGCGATGGCGCACGGGGCTGATGTAGTAGTGATCGCCTTGGGTCCGATAGTCTTCATCGGCGTCGACCAACCGCGCGGTCCCATTCGTCGGGCCGTACATCTCGGTGACACCGACGAGCTGATTGGGATCGTCGACGGTAAACGTCAGCGAGACGCCGCGCGCGCTATCGGGCACCGGCAACAGCACGGTCTGTGACGTGCTGCGAATCGGGATCGGCCAGCGCAGCGACCCATGCGAGAGCAGGCAACCGGAGAACTTCGGCGTGTTCGGAAAGATCGTCGTCTCGATGCGAGGGATGACCGTGCAGCTCGTGCCTGCGCCGCAGTCGCGGGTGTCGGCGCACAGATCGGCGCAGTGGCCGAGCGCGCATGTTCCGTTCCGGCACTGACCGTCCTTGTCGCATTCGGCGCCCGCCGGCCGGCCGGCATTCTCGACGACGCAGCTCGCTCGAAGCAGGCCATTGTCGGTGACGTTCGAGCCTTCGAGCTCGCACGCGAGTCCCGCGGCGCACTCGACCTCGCTGGCGCAGGAATCGCCGGGCTGGCCGGTCGCGGTGACGCAGAAGCCGTCCTTGTCGCACGCGTAACCGTCACCACACTCGGGCGCGCGCTGGCACCGCGACGCGCAGACGTTCGCTACGCACTGTAGCGAGCTGGCACAGTCTCCGTTGTCGCTACAACGCTCGCCAATGGCAGCACCACCGCCGGGACATCCCGCCACGGCGAGAACCAGGCCGGCCAGCAGGGCCAAAGAGAAACGTGAGCGTTGCCGCATTGAAATGGTCGAATTCGTCCCGGGATCGGTGGACTCGCGAGCACCAGTATATAATGTCGCCACGTCGGGGGAATCATGCGTTTAGCCATTGGACTGACTTTGGTTTTGATCACAGCGGCAACCGGCTCTGTTTGGGCCGGTGCGGCGCTGGACGACGACAAAAAGCCGATTCGGACCACGGATCCGATGGCCTCCCCGGACTCCCTGACCACGACCGAGGACAAGGTCGACTACGGAATCGACTTCCGGCTCCGTAGCGTCTACGTGCCGCGCGGGCTCCTCGAGGTCTTCGTGTCGCGAGCCGCAGGTGGCTCGCAAAGCTACGGCTACGGTATCGATCTCGTTCGTCGCCGCGGCAACCTCGAGCTGCAGCTCGGCTTCGAGTACGAGCACATCAATCCCGCGGAAGGCGTGTGGATCAACAGCAACGAGCACGTACCCGTCGACGAAGCTGACTACATCTTGAGCCCGGAGCACTCGGGCAACAACTTCGGCTGGTTCACGTTCGAGTTCACCTTCATCAATCACACGCCGATCAACAAGTACGTCGCGCTTCGGTACGGCGGCGGTGCCGGTCTCGGCGTCCTCACCGGTGAGATCGACCACTACAACATTCAGTGTTCCGCGACCGCGACGAACGCGAATCCCGAGCCGGGTTGCGTGCCTCCGCGGTTCGGCGGCCAGGGCCAGTACACGGACCCGACCCCAGGCACCGCCACGTCGGTCAAGTACGACGTGCCGCCGGTGTTCCCGGTCGTCAACGCGATCATCGGCCTGCAGATCAAGCCGGTGGAGCACATGGTGATCAACATCGAAGGCGGCATCCGGACGTTGCCGTTCCTCGGGACTTCGATCGGCTACTTCTTCTAGCGTTTCCGGCGGACGTCGCCGACGCGGAGCGTGAGCTTTTCGGCGTCGAAGTATTCTGCGAGCGGGATCGTGAACTTGCGAGATGCGCCGGTGAGATCTTTCCACTGTTGCGCGTCGATCGTGCCGTGTTGATCGAGGAACGCGAGCAGGCGCGTGCGGACGTTCGCGACGGTGGTGGCGTGCATCATCAGATCGGGCTTGATGCGGACCACGAGCTTCGCGGCGATCAGACGATCGAGGGCGGTCTTGGTTTGGGATTCGGTCAGTCCGAGCGCGGCGGGAAGCTCCTTGGGACGCAGCGGCTCGACGCCCCAGGACTCGAGCTTCGCGAGGAGCGCCGTCTCGTGCGCGGAGAGCGTGGGACCACGGACGGGAGCGGTCGCGCGGCGGACGCGATCGGCGACGGTGGTCACGAGGCCGCGACGCTCGAGCCCGGCGAGGATCGCATCGTAGGCGCGTGCGGAGAGCGCGGCGGGGAGTTGTGTGCGCAGCAGCTCGCGGGCGATGCCTTCGGGATCGGCGAGGTGCTCGTTGATCCGGTGCTCGAGCTCGGCGACGTGAGTCGCGTGGAGATAGTGCACGTGCTCGCCTTCGCCGGTGACGAGGAGCTCGCCGGTGGCGACGAGGGTTGCGAGAGGCGTTGCGAGCTGTGAGGCGGGGACGCCGAGCCGTTGGACGAGCGCTTCGAGCGAGAGCCCGGCGAACGCCGCCGACTTGATGTCGAGAGCGATGCGCTGATCGAGACGTGCGGCAGCGAGCGCGGCGACGGTCTGCGCGTGCTGGGCGCCCTTGCGAGCCTTCGGTGCGAGCACGCGAATGATCCGGCCGCCGCCGATCGTCGATCCACCCGCGGCGGAGGCGACGAACCCTCGCACGATGAAGTGATCGCCGGGGAGAGCGCCGAGCGGCGTGGTTTGATCGAGCCGGAGCTGGGCGAGTGCGGTCGCGCCAGGTGCGAGGCTGGTGAGGTCGACGAGCGCGAGCGTCGCGAGGACCTGCGAGGTCGCGTGATGGACGAGGACCTTGCTCCGCTGCGGCAGCGGCGATGCTGCGGTCCCGAGGTAACGCAGCTCGACATCGAGGATGTGAGATCCGGCGACGCGTCCGGGATGAGCGAGCAGATCGCCTCGCGCGAGATCCTCGACGGCCACGCCACCGAGGTTCAAGGCCGCACGATGGCCGGCCACCGCGCGTTCGACGGCCGCACCGTGAACCTCGACCCCGCGTACGCGCGTCGTGAGGCCGCTCGGGATCACGGTCAGCTCGTCTCCGAGCGCGACCTCGCCGCCGAGCACGGTTCCGGTGACGATCGTTCCGAAGCCTTTGACGGTGAACACGCGATCGATCGGCAATCGAAACACGCCGGTGGCCGCGCGGGGTGGCAGCTGGTCGATCGTGCGCGCGAGCTCGGACCTGAGCTCGTCGAGCCCGCCTTCCGTCTTCGTGGAGACCGGGACGATCGCAGCCTCGGCAAGGAACGTTCCGGCGAGCGCGCCGCGCACGTCAGCCGTGACCATGGCGAGCCATTCGTCGTCGACGAGATCGCGCTTGCTGAGCACGACGATGCCTTTGCGGACGCCGAGCAGGTCGCAGATGTCGAGGTGCTCGCGCGTCTGCGGCATGACACCTTCGTCGGCGGCGATCACGAGCATCACGAGATCGATCCCGGTCGCGCCGGCGACCATCGACTTGACGAACCGCTCGTGTCCCGGAACGTCGATCACCGCGACCCTGCGCGCGCCGAGATCGAGCCGCGCAAATCCGAGCTCGGTCGTGATGCCGCGCTGCTTCTCGACCGCGAGACGATCGGTATCGATCCCGGTAAGAGCGCGCACGAGCGACGTCTTGCCGTGATCGATGTGACCGGCAGTTCCGAGGACGATGGGAGACGGGGTTTGCGTCAACTTTCGGCCATGGACGCGAGCTTAGCGGGGGGCCGAGGCAAGCAAAGGCTCAGCCATTCGCGATCTGAAACACGTTGCCCTCAGGATCCATCCCATCGCACAGCGTGAGGTCGCCGAAATGCTTGAGGTCGAACATGTGGCCACCCTGATCGAGCAGCCGCTCGCGCATCGCCGCGACGTCGGCGACGTGGAACGTGTACTTGATCGCCGTATCGGCACGCCGGCGTGGAGGATCGGTGATCGAGATCTTCTTCGCGGTCGCCGCGGGCAGCGCGTGCAACGCGAACAAGGCGCCTCCCGCATCGAAGCGCACCCACTCGGCGGGCTGGGACTCGTCGACGGGCTGTAGGCCGAGTGCGTCGCGATAGAACGCGCACATCTTCGCCATGTCCTTCGCGAACACCATGACCTGCCCGAGCTTCACGACAGCTCCTTGAGCTCGCGCTTCAAGATCTTGCCGGTCGGGTTGCGCGGGAGCTCGGCGACGAACGTGACCCTGCGCGGCCGCTTGTAGTCTGCGAGATCCTTGCGGCAGAAGTCGATGACGTCAGTTTCGGTGAGCTTCTCGCCGTTGCGCAGGACAACGAAGGCGCGCAGCGTCTCGCCCCACTCGGGATCCGGCACGCCGATCACGGCCGCTTCGAGGATCGCCGGATGCGTGTTGAGGTGATCCTCGATCTCGCGCGGGTAGATGTTCACGCCTCCGGAGATCACCATGTCGTGCTTGCGAGACTCGAGATAGTAGTAGCCGTCGGCGTCGACGCGGCCGAGATCCCCGACCGAATAGCAGCCTTCGCGTTGCGAGGACTTGGTGGCTTCATCGTCGCCGTGATAGCCGGACATCAGCGTCGAGTTGCGCGTGTAGAGCTCGCCGATCGTGCCGGTGGGGACGGGATGGCCAGCGTCATCGAGCAGGCGGATCTCGTTGCCGCGCATCGCCTTGCCGATCGTGCCCGGCCGCGTCACGTGGTCGTGAGGTCCGGCGAGCGTGACGAGCCCGGTCTCGGTCGAGCCGTAGAAATTCCACAGGATCGGACCGAACGCGGCCATGAACCGCCGGGCGGCTTCCGTCGTCAGAGGCGCCGCGCCGCTCATCACCCAGCGCAGCGAGCGGACGTCGTACTTCGCGATCGTCTCCTTGGGGAGCGCGGCGATGCGGATCAACATCGTCGGTACCATCAGCGTGCACGTGATGCGCTCGCGCTGGATGATGTCGAGCGCTTGCTCGGGATCGAAGTGCGTCATCAGGACGACCGTCGCACCCAGCGACATCATGATCGCGACGAACGCGGGGGCCGCGCTGTGATAGAGCGGGCACACGACGAGGTGCCGGTCGTCGGCGCGCATCCCGACCTGCAGGATCATGTCGGCGACGGACTCGAACCCCGTCTTGCGCCAGCTGCGGTTCGCACCTTTCGGTTTCCCCGTGGTGCCCGACGTGTAGACGATGACACCGCCGCCATCGCCGGTCTTCATCCGCGGTGGGAGGTCGGGCGACTCGGCGGCGAGCGCGCGATCCCAATCTTCGAAGTCTTTCGCGGCATCCGAGCCGTCGATCACGAGCACGGGCTTGGTGTTGCCCGCCTGCGCGCGCGCTTCGCGCATCGGCCCGACGAAGTTGCCGTGCACGATCGTCGCGACCGGCTCGGAGTTCTGCAGGATGAACGCGATCTCTCCGGCCTTGAGGCGATACCCGATCTGCACGGCGGTCGCACCGAGCCGCGCGAGCGCCTGCTGCGCGATCAGAAACTCGGTCCCGTTGGGCAGCATGATCGCGACGCGCGAGCCGCTGCTGACACCTCGCGCGACGAGCGCATGCGCGAGCCGATTGATCAGCGCGTCGAGCTCGCCCCACGTCAGCCTGCGCGGTCCGTGCTCGCCGTACTCGACGATCGCCTCTTTATCGGGGTGCGCGGCCGCGTGGTACATGACCGCGAGGTGAACGCCGGGCTTGGTCTGCCGAGCGCCGCGAACAAACTGCGCGAAGCTCGCAGGCCTGATCGGCTGCGCGACCTTCGTCGCTCCGAGCACCTTCGCGAAGAACACCGCCCGATCTAAACGCGCCCGAAGTCGTTCCAGCACGGCGGCAGGATACACGCTCGGCGGCAGGATCGTTCCCAGCGGGTGCTCACAGCCTTCGGATGGGACGGTGTCGACTTTGACAACTTTCCGGACCCGCCGGACAGCCGAAGTGTTCGGGATCGCGAGACTTCATGGTTGCCGGCGGCCCGGTCGCGAAGAACCATCCTGTGAGAGAAGCGCCGGTCGCGTCGTGCGTGAGGGTCTCGGTAGTTGGAGCGGAGCGCCTACGCGCGAGAGGCCGGGGGCGGTAGCTACCTCGTGGTGCCGGCGCTCCTCGATCTACTGCAGTGGCCGGCGATGATCGTCACCGCGATCGCCGCGTGGCTCGTCGCATCGCGATCGGCGCGCAAGCGGACCTTCGGGTTCTGGTTCTTCATCGCCAGTAACGTGCTGTGGGTGATCTGGGGACTTCACGATCACGCGTTCGCACTGATCGGGCTCCAGCTGTGTCTCGCAGCGCTCAATATTCGCGGCGTCTACAAGAACGATCAGGGAGATCGGCGTCCGACGCACCGCGAGTCGGCGATCAGCGGCAGACCTTGAGATCCTGACTCAGGTACTTCCTTGCGGCCTCGACGACTCCCCGCTTCGGATCGGGATGGCGAGCCAGAAACTTCTCGTAGAACGGCTTGGAGGCGCACTCCTCGTGCAGCGCCTCGAAGTAGACATTGCCGGCCAATCCGTACGCTTCGGTCAGCCACTCGACCTGCGTGCCGGTCTTCTTCTCCTGGTCCTCAGCGAGCCTGATCGCAGAGGTCAGTGCAGCGATGGCCTGGGCCGGCTGGTTGATCTCGGGATCTTCGAAGAGCTGGCCGAGCCGCCAAGAGGTCTCGGCGGTGGACTTCACTTTGTTGGCGTTCTTGAGCCAGTCGATCGCCGCTTTCTTTTGCTCCGGCGCGCCGAGCGCCTGGTAGCAGACGCCGATGAGGTACATGACCTCTTGATCGTTCGGCTTGAGGGCGTTCGCGGCGAGCAAGACCTTGAGCGCTTTGTCGAACTCCTTGCGCAGGATGTACATGCGGCCCATGCCGGCGAGCGGGTTGAACAAGGTCGCGAGCCCTTGATGTGACAGATCGTATTGGTGAAGGGCCTGCTCGATGTACTTCGTGTCGCCACCGGCGAGGCTCGCTTCATCGGCACGCCCGGCAGCGTCGTAGTAGTAGGGATCGGGATCTGCGTTCGTCGCGATGATCAGCTCGTGCCGCGCGTCGTCGAGCTTGCCTTGCATCAGGGCGCGCTCGCCCTTGAGGTAGTGCCCTGCGGAGTTGTCCGGTTCTGCTTTCAGGATCGGGTCGGCCTGCGCGACGGCCTTCTCGAGATCGCCGATCCGCGCGAAGAACCGGCCGGCGTGAACCCGCGCCTGGAGCGGGACTTCCGTGGAGGACAGCAGCTTGTCGTAGGCCTGGATCGCGTCGGCATTGCGGCCGGCGGCTTCGAACGTGCGCGCGAGCTCGAGGCTGATGTCGATGCGCGTTGCATCGATCTGCAATGCGTTCTGCAGCTGCGCGATCGCGTCGTCGATTCGCTCGAGCTTGACGAGCGCACGGGCGAGGCCGAGCTTCGCTTCGACGTCGTTGCTGCGCATCTCGACGGTGCGGCGCAGGAAGGCTTCGGCCTTGGTCGCATCGCCCGCGTCGAGGTACGCGATGCCGATCGTCATCGACATCTGCGGATCGTCTTGTGCGCGCTCGGCGAGCGAAGACAGCAGCTGATCGGCGCGGTCGTGATAGGCCTGCGCTTTGGTCGGATCTTTCTTCGCGAGCAAGCTGAGCTTGGTGACCGCAGCCATCGTCGGTGCGAGATCGAGCTCGCCGGCGACCTTCGCGCCGACCACATAGTCCTCGACGGCGCCCTCGTCATCGCCGCGAGCCTCGAGCAGCTTGCCCTTGAGCAAGTGCATGCGCGCTTCTTGAACCGGCGCCACGGGAGGTTGTCGCCCGGCGATCGCCGCAAGCCGGGTCTCGGCGTCCTTCAGCTTGCCCTGCCTGATCGCGAGCTCGCTCGCGACGAGCTGAGCATCGACGTCGTCGGGTCGCTGCGTGAGCGCCTTCGTGATCAGATCCAGGGCGACGTCGAGCTTGTTGTCGCGAAGCTCGGTCGCGGCGAGACCCGTGAGGGTCTGAACGTCGAGAGCGGTGATCGCGAGCGCCTTGTGATAGCGCTCGCGCGCGACATCGAGCCGGCCGTTGCCGCGGGCGATATCTGCCGCCAGCGTCCACGCCTGCACGACCGCGCGTTGATCCGCGGTGGCGATGTCTTTGCGCGCGAGGATCGCGAGCAGATCCGCTTCGCGTTGTGACGACTGCGATGGTGGACCCGCCGCGGCGAGGCCGACTTGCGCGGCCACGTGATCCTTCGAAGTCTCGAGCACGGTCGCGAAGTCGGCGCGCGCGCCGGCGAGATCCGCCATCACGAGCCGCGCTTTGCCTCGCGAGTACAGCGCGGAGATCTTGACGTTCGGGCTCGCGGCGATCGCTGCGTCGAAGGACTTGATCGCGTTCGGACCGTCGCCCTTCGCGAGCTGTGCCCAGCCCAGGTAGAGGAGCAGGTAGGCGTCGTTCGGCGATTTCGCGAGGAGCGCGGTGAGCTTCGTGATCGCTCGGTCGGGTTGATTGGAGGTGATCGCGTCGAGGGCACGCGGCACTTCGAGCGCGGGCGTGTTGAGGCTCGCGCGGTTCGCGGCGTTCAACATCGCGCGGCCCTGGGCGATGCGAGCAGGCGCGTTCAAGCCCGTCTCGAGTGCACCGGCGATCGAAGCTTCGCCGCCGATCGCGAGTGCGTCGGCGTTCGTTTCATCCTGCTCGAGCACGGCCTTCGCTGCCGCGGCCGCCTGTTGCCAGTGGTTCGGCTCGGGTGCATGCAGTGCCTTGCGTGCCGACGCGAGCTGCGTGGCGATCTCCTCGGCGCGCGCTTCTGCCGCTTGATGCCGCTGATACATGACGAAGCCGCCGCCGCCGAGGACCGCGAGCCCGAGCACGGCGCCGAGCACGAGCTTCGAGCGTTTCTTCCTCGACGCCTCGGTGACAGGTTGCCGCTCTTCGCGGTGCTGGACCTTCGCGGCGACCTGGCGCTTCGCAGCCTTCGCCGACGGTTGCTCGTCGGCGAGATCGAGACTGAGCTCCGCGCCTTTTTGCGGCGCGAGCGGTGTGCGCGCACCGCCGTCACCGGCGGGCGTCTTCGGCGGTTTGGGCGCCGACGGCGCGGCCTTCTCGAAGCGAATCCCGCCGGACGCCGACGGTTTGGAGAGATCGAGATCGTCGAACTGTTCGTCTTTGAGAGGTGCGGGAGCTGCGGGAGGCTCGGGATCGAGCAGGCCGAGATCGAGCTCCGGCGAAGGACCTTGCAACTCGATCTCTTGATTCGAGTTGTCCGGTAGCTCGATGTCGGGCGTCCCGAGGTCGAGCTCGGCGGGATTCGTGAGCTCGGCCGCCTGGGGACGCTCGGCGGGAATCACCGGCTCGAGCTGTTGTTCCGCCGCAGACTTGGCGCGCGCGCGCTGTGGCAGGTTGTCGAAGAAGCCCTTGGGTGCCGGAAGGTTCGGCTTATTCGTCAGCGCCGGCTGCGGAATATCTTCAAAGAAGCCTTTGGGCGCGGGCAGGTCAGGCTTGTTGTTCTTGAGCGCGGGCTGCGGGAGATCGTCGAAGAAGCCCTTCGGCGCGGGTAGATCCGCCTTGTTGCTCGACAGCGCGGGCTGCGGAAGGTCGTCGAAGAAGCCCTTCGGCGCGGGCAGGTCGGGCTTGCTCGACAGTGCGGGCTGCGGAAGATCGTCGAAGAAACCCTTGGGTGCGGGCAGGTCCGCCTTGTTGTTCGAGAACGCCGGCTGCGGGAGATCGTCGAAGAAGCCCTTGGGCGCGGGCAGATCGGTGCCGCTCGTCGTCGTTCGCGGTGTAGCGAGATCCGCGGGCACCTTCGCCGCTGGTTTGGGCGCGACCTTCGGCGTCAATAGATCCGGCTTCGGTGCCGGCAGATCGACGATGTTCGGAGGCAGAGCCTTCGCGGCTGGGTTGGCTGGCGCCTTCGCCGGCTTCGGCATCGCCTTCGGCGCCGGCAGATCGCTGATATCGGCCGACAGATCGCTGACCATGGGCTGCGGCGGCCCGGCACCTTCGCTCGGCTTCGGCATCGACTTCGGCGCCGGCAGATCGGTGATGCCGGGTCCCATCATCGTGTCGGCCGGCTTCTTCGGCTCGGGCTTCTTGATCGATGGAATCACCGGTTTGGGTTTCGGCGCTGGGAGATCGGAAATCGCGTCGGCGGCCCCCGACTTGCCGAGCGCCATGTCGATCGGTGCCTCGTACATCGGCGCGGGCGGCGTGACCGTCCTCGGCGCGAGCTCGTCGTCCCGATCGCCCCACTTCGCGCCCGTGAGCTTCGGCGCGGGCAAGTCTGCTTCGAGATCCGCGAACGGCGATTTCGGCGCGGGCTTTGTGGCGAGCTCGGCGAGCGGCGATTTCGGTGCGGGCTTGGCCTCTCCGGCACCGGCGAGCGGATTGCTCCGCTTCGGCGCCGGGAGATCCGCGAGATCGAGCGTCGGCTTCGCGCCCGGAATCGGCGGCGGCGTCTTCGGGATCGGCGGTACCGGCGTCGCGGGCGGTTTCACCCCGGCCACCGTGGGGCGACCCGGAACCGAAACGCGCGACTTACAGCTCGAGCACGCAATGAACTTCGCCCCTGGGGGGACGTCGCCTTCAGCGAAGCGGTTGAGCGTCCCGCACGCGGCGCAAGTCGCCTCGATCATCCGGCGATATCATACCCCGGTCGTTCGAAGATTGCCGGTTAGCGGCCGGCATGCGCGCTGGTTAGCGGCCGGCATGCGCGCTGATTAGTGGCCGGGATCCATGGTGACTAACGACAGCCGTGGACATTGGAGAACGGATCGCAGGGACCTTTTTGAGGCGCGGGTTTGTTCGCAGGCTTGCTGACCGGCGGCGTCCGGCCCGGTGGATGTAGGCCCTCGTCGTCCTCGTCGGGATCCGTGTCTGCGTCGGGCTGGACACGGAACGGGTTCTTGCCGAGCTCCTTGGCTCGATTGCCGGGACCACCGACGATCGCCCTTCGCAGCTGGTTCTGGATCTGCCGCTCGAGCGCGGGCAGCACGATCAAGAGCCGGGTCATCTGCACGGGAGTCAGGACCTTTCTGAGGTCCGCGAATCGCTTGTCCTCGACGTCCCAGAACCCGCGCTGGTTCGCGGCGGCCTCGTCGATCAGCTTGTCGATCGCCTTGGGATCGAGCTCGGCCGCCTTCTGCAACCGGCGATTCAAATCGGCGCGTGCGATCAGGAGCTTTTCGAATTCGGCGTCGTACTTCGCGAGCACCGGAAACAGTTTGGCCGAGCTCTGCTCGTCGAGGCTCAGCTCGTCGATCAGCGTCGACGCTCGGAGCGCGAGAACGCGCTTCTTGATGCGCTCGCGCCGCTGCGCGACGTTGGGACCGGGCCCCGGTTGCGCCGTCGCCACGGAAGCGACGCACAAGCTGACGAGCAGCGTGACGAACACTCGGATCGATCGCGATCGCATGACGGTTAGCTCTTCTTCCGATCGAGCCAGTGCTCGGCGCGCTCGATCGCGCTGTCGTCGAGGTTGTCGATCCAGTTGAGATCGGTTGCGGGCAAGATGCCTCCGGTCACGTCATCGGTCTCGGTCGCCAGCGCATCGTGATCGAGCGCCTCGACCGCCGCCGGTTCGACATCGTCGAGATCGAGTGCCTCGCCATCGAGCCACAGCGCATTCACCGTGGCGGGCGCCTCGCGAACGGGCGCGACGTGTCTGGCCTCGTGCGTTGGCTCGCTGGGGTGAGACAGCAACAGCAGCGCGATGGCCGCCGTCGTCGCGAGCGCGCTGATCGGCATGATCCACTGCCACCGGCGCCACCACGGTCGCGGCATCTCGGGCGTCGCGCACCGGATCGCGTGTGCCATCGCCGTCCAGTTGGGCTCGGTCCCCTCGTGCGGAAGCTCGCGGAGCCTGCCGATCACCGCACGCATCGAATCGGCCTCGCCGCGCAGCTCGGGACTCTCTGCGAGCATCGCTTCGACGCGCTGGCGCTCGCTCGGATCGAGCTCGCCGACACCATCGAGGTACGCCGCGAGCAGCGTTTCGTCGTCCCTAGACATGCTCACCGCCGAGGATGTCACGGAGCTTCTTCACCGCGTAGTGGAAGTTGACCTTTGCCGTGTTCTCGCTGCAGTCGGCGAGCTCGGCGACCTCCTTGAACGACAGGTCCTCGAACACCCTCAGCTCGAGCACCATCTTCTGCTTCGGCGGCAGTTGCAGGATCGCGGCGCGCAACCGCTCGCCGTCCTGGCCTTCTTCGATCCGGCCGTGCGCGGACGCGGTCTCGACGAGCGCATCCTCGGCGATCTCGGAGGGCTGCTCGCGCTTGTGATCCCGCAACCACGACAGCGCGCAGTTGATCGCGATCCTGTACAGCCAGCTGCGAACACTCGCCGATCCACGAAACGAGGCGAGCGCGCGAAAGGCCCGGACGAACGCTTGCTGCGTGACATCGGCCGAGTCCGCGTCCGTCTTGACGTACCGGCGGACCATGCGCCACACGCCCTTTTGATGACGCCGCACGAGCAGGTCGAACGCGCCTCGATCACCCGCCCGAAACTTCTCGACCAGCTCGAGATCGGGATCTGTGGTGCCTGGGTTCACAGGCACCGCGAGATCCAGGAGTGCGGGAGCTGCATCCACGTCGTATTCGACGCTGCGCTTGCCACCATAGTTAAGCCCAAGGTAGGGTACTCGCCCAAACTCCCTTCATCATTGTAGTTTCTTCCCAAGCGAGAAGTCCCATGCTCGACCCAGCCCGAATGGACGATGTCCTCCGCCGCGGTGGCGATGTTGCCACGGCCGTGGGTGCGTGGAAGAGCCTCGACGAGCGTAGACGCAGGCTGCAAGGCCAGCTCGATACGCTCCGCCAGCACCGCAACGCGGCGAACGAGCGGATGTCGAAGCTCGACAAGAAGCTGCCGGAGTTCGCGGCCGCGCGCGACGAGCTGAAGGCGGTGTCCGGAAAGATCAAGGAAGGCGAGGCGGAGCTCGCCAAGCTCGAGGCCGACGCCGAGCAGCACTTGATGCACATCCCGAACGCGCCGCATACGAGCGTGCCGATCGGCGCCGACGAGACGGCGAACACGGTGCTCCACACGTGGGGACCCAAGCCGACGCTGCCGTTCACGCCGAAAAATCATTGGGAGCTCGGCAAGGAGCTCGGCATCCTCGACTTCGAGGCGGGCGCGCGGATCGCCGGCTCGCGGTTCACCGTGCTGCGCGGCGCGGCTTCGCGGCTGACGCGCGGCCTGATCAACTTCATGATCGATCTGCACCTCGAGGCCGGTTACGACGAGGTGTGGCCGCCGGCGATGGTGCGTCGCGCGGCGTTGCGCGGGACCGGTCAACTGCCGAAGTTCGAGCATGATCTATTCAAGCTCGATCTCCCGAAGGGGCCGGATCACGTCGCCGACAACGATCTATTCTTGTCACCGACCGCGGAGGTCCAGGTCACGAACCTCCACGCCGATTCGATCTTCGAGCCGGCCGAATTGCCGCGCCGCTACTGCGCCTACGCGCCGTGCTTTCGCGCGGAGGCCGGCGCCGGCGGCAAGGACATGCAGGGGCTGATCCGGCAGCATCAGTTCGACAAGGTCGAGCTCGTGAAGTTCGTCGAGCCCGAGCACAGCTACGGCGAGCTCGAAGGGCTGCGCCAGGACGCCGAGCGCGTGCTCCAGACCCTGGGCCTTCATTATAGAGTGGTGACGCTGTGCACCGGCGACCTCAGCTTCACGGCCGCCAAGACCTACGACCTCGAGGTCTGGCTGCCCGGGCAGGACGCCTATCGCGAGATCTCGTCGTGCTCGAACTTCGAAGACTTTCAGGCGCGTCGGGCGAAGATCCGGTACCGGCCGAATGCCGGCGACAAGCCCCGGCCGGTCCACACGCTCAATGGGTCGGGGGTCGCGATCGGCCGGACGATCGTCGCGATCATCGAGCAATTCCAGCAAGCGGATGGCTCGGTGATCGTCCCCTCCGCATTACGCCCATACGTGGGCGGTCTCGAACGAATCACTAAGTAAGCGGGAGCAGCCAAAATCCGAGGATCCCGCTTTACAAGCGATTGCCGATCCCTATACTGCCCCGGCTGCTCTGGGACCTCCTGGAGGAGTGGCCGAGCGGTCGAAGGCAGCGGTCTTGAAAACCGCCGAGCGCAAGCTCCGGGGGTTCGAATCCCTCCTCCTCCGCAAGTCTTGATAATTGAATAGTGTCACGCAAGTGGTTCGTGATTGGACCACATCAATGTTTGGCAGGCCGGGCCGCCTGGAGAGATGGCCGAGTGGCTGAAGGCACCGGTTTGCTAAACCGGCGTATGGGGTTTTCCTGTACCGAGGGTTCGAATCCCTCTCTCTCCGCAAGGAGATCTCGACATTGGATCCGTAGCTCAATGGATAGAGCACCGGTCTACGGAACCGGGGGTTAGAGGTTCGACCCCTCTCGGATCCGCGAATAAACTTAAGGTATGGATGACGAACACTGGATGAGCATCGCGCTTGAAGAAGCGCATGCGGCTGCCGCAGAGGGAGACGTTCCCGTCGGCGCGATCATCACTACTGCAGATGGAAGGCTCATCGGCCGAGGTCGCAACCGTCGCGAGCTCGATCGAGATCCGACCGCGCATGCCGAGATCGTCGCGTTGCGCGATGCTTCGAAGACACTCGGCATGTGGCGAGTCGAGGGCACGCTGTTCGTCACCCAAGAGCCTTGTCCGATGTGCGCGGGCGCGATCGTCAACGCACGCGTCAAACGTCTCGTCTATGGGTGTCCGAATCCCAAGGCAGGCGCCGTCAAGAGCTTGTTCGCGATCGTCTCTGATCCAAGGCTCAATCATCGAGTCGAGGTACGAGACGGTGTTCGCGCAGAAGAATGTGCGTCGGTGCTCTCGGAGTTCTTCGCCGAGCTTCGCCGAGGACCGACGTATCAGCCGTAACCGTATCGGCAGCACAAATTCGTTTTAGTTTCTGGAGGGGTGTCCGAGTGGCCGATGGTGTCTGATTCGAAATCAGATGTACGCAAGTACCGGGGGTTCAAATCCCTCCCCCTCCGCAATTTTCGACGAGTCCTGAGACCACGCGGGTCCACAATTCGCGCGTCGCGAAGGTCAGTTATGATTTTGGTCGCGGGTCGCTGATCTTCGACCGAGAGACGGTCGCCGGTCGTGCCCTTGGGCCGGCAGTTTTATGATTTTGGTCGCGGGTCGCTGATCTTCGACCGAGAGACGGTCGCCGGTCGTGCCCTTCGGGATCCGGCAGTAATGGTTTTGGTCGTGGGCCGCGGGTCAACGACCGAGAGACGGTCGCCGGTCGTGCCCTTGGGCCGGCAGTTTTATGATTTTGGTCGCGGGTCGCTGATCTTCGACCGAGAGACGGAGGGGTGACCGAGCGGCCGAAGGTGTACGATTGGAAATCGTATGTACTGAAAGGTACCGAGGGTTCGAATCCCTCTCCCTCCGCCAGATTCTCTATGCTACTTGCGTGACGTTATGGTCCCGGGTGACGCGACAGCTGTGAACCCCGCCAGGTCCGGAAGGAAGCAACGGTAGCGGATATAGCGGGTGCCTGGGGCCACCTTTTCGACGAGCGACGATTCTAACGAGTCGTCGCTCGTCCCTTTTTCGGGTAACTCTCGTAGGGGTGAGGTTCTCGTTCGTATTCCTAGCGGCGTTCGCCTGCTCGAACGAGGGCTCGACGAAGCCGGCGACCGGTAGCGCGAGCGGTTCGTCCGCGACGAAGCGCGGATCTGCGGGTGGGTTCAGCGCGAGCCTCAGCGCCGATCTCGCAAGAGAAGGATCGGCGACCGACGCCAAGCCGGATCCGAAGTCGGGGAGCGACCCCGCGGCTCCGAAGTCGGGCAGCGCCGCCAAGACAGGCACTGCCGCGATCGACGCAAAGGGCTCGGCTGCTATGACCGCGAACGGGAGCGACGCGGCGAAGAGCAGCGACATGGCGAAGGGCAGCGACGCTACGAACGGCAGCAACGCGGCGAACGGCAGCAACGGGACGAACGGCAGCAACGCGGGGAACGGCAGCAACGGGACGAACGGCAGCAACGGGACGAACGGCAGCAACGGGGCGAAGGGCAGCAACGCGGCGATGAAAGCGCCCGACGCGAAGGGCAGCGATGCCAAGGCGACCGAGCCCGATCCGAAGGCAGCCGGGAGTGCAACGAAGGTCGACCCGAAGCAGATCCCCAGCGAGCCGACGCCTGCGCATCACGGACCGGTCAAGCCGCCGGCCGAGCTCGCGGCGATCAAGCTCGACCTGCTACCGAACTGGGACCGCGATCTCGACGAAGCGGGGACGATCTCGCTGAGCGTCAAGGTTCGCGCGACCGGCGAGCTGCGCACGTTCACGTTTCACTACGGCTACGACGATGCGCGCGCGCCGGCGGATCGCGACGCGTACATCAAGTTCCTGGGTGACTCGCAGCTCCTGCAGGTCAAGCTCAACCGCCAGCGTGGCTCGGCGTGGTACCTCGAAGGCGTCGACGGCAACGGTCGGCCTGCGTTCCGGTACCTGATCAACTACGGCGGCAAGCACCTCGTGTGTTACGGCACGCTGTACAAGGACGCCGCTGGAAACGCGCTGGGAGATCTGCGCGATAACGTGATCGTCCAGGCGAAGCAGATCTGCGAGACCTTGTCGTTGTAGGGACAGAGTCACCGGGTATAGTCGCGGCGAGCGGCATGTCTTATCTCGTCCTCGCACGCAAATATCGGCCGACGACATTCTCGGAAGTCGTCGGTCAAGAGCACGTGACCCGCACCCTCGGGAACGCGTTCGCGTCGGGGCGCGTCCATCATGCATTCTTGTTCTGCGGCCCTCGCGGCTGCGGCAAGACCACGCTCGCTCGAATCGTCGGCAAAGCCCTCAACTGCGAAACAGGCCCGTCGGCGCAGCCGTGCGGCGAGTGCTCGGCGTGCGTCAGCATCTCGAACGGCAGCGCGACCGATTACATCGAGATGGACGGTGCGAGTAACCGCGGCATCGACGCGATGCGCGAGTTGACCGAAGCCGTTCGCTATCAGCCGGCGGTCCTGCGCAAAAAAGTCTACGTCATCGACGAAGTTCACATGCTGACGACGGAGGCGTTCAACGCACTCCTGAAGACTCTCGAAGAACCGCCGCCGCACATCACGTTTGTCCTCGCGACGACCGAGCCGCACAAGCTGCCGAATACGATCCTCTCGCGCTGCCAGCGCTACGACTTCAAGCTCGTGCCGGCGTCGCGCCTCGCGGCGCACCTGACAAATTTGTTCGGGAAAGAGCAGCTCGCGATCGAGGCGGGCGCGGTCAGCCTGATCGTCCGCGAGTCCGGCGGCAGCGTGCGCGATGCGCTGTCGCTGTCGGACCAGATCATCTCGTACGTCGGGAACGCGACGATCACCGAGGCACACGTCGCCGAAGTGCTCGGCGTCGCCGATCGCACGCTGACGCGCAGCCTCGTCCGCGCGCTCGCCGAAGGAGATGCCGGGACCGCGCTCGGTGCCGTCGAGTCCGCGATCGAGCGAGGCGTCGACGAAGTTCAGCTCGCGCGCGCGATCGTCCGGTACTTGCGTGATCTCGCCGTGCTGCAGGTCGCACCCGATCGCACCGAGCTGATCGATGCATCGGACGAAGAGCGTGCCGAGCTGCGGACCGAAGCGGGCCAGATCGAGCGCTCGCGCGTGGCGCAGATGTTCGATCGCATGCTGCGGTGTTGCGATGATCTCGGCAAGACGCTGCAGCCGCGCCTCGTGCTCGATTGTGCGCTGATCGATGTCGCGACCGTCGAGCCGCTCGTGCCGCTCGGCGATCTGATCGAACGGCTCGGCGATCTCGAGATGCGCATCGCACGCGGCGGTGGATCACGTCCTGCGGCCGCGCCGTCCGGTGGCGGTGGAGGCCGGGCACCGGCAGCTCAGACACCGGCACCCGCGAGCAAGCCAGCGGGCAAAGGCGTGACGATGTCCGCGGCGCCCGTCGAGCTTGCGCGGGCGGACTCTGCGCCGGCACGCGCCGCTGCAGCACAGGCGATGCCTGATCTAGACGGCTCCGAAGGCGAGAGATCGTCCGATCGGTCGGGTCCGGTCTCGATGCAGCCGAGCGGCCCTGTTCCCAAGGTCGAGAAGGTCGCTTCCGGGAGCGGCCCGAACGACGGTGCTTCCGAGAAGCAGCCGCGCATCCTGGCCGTGCCGACCAATCCCGCCGATGCACTGCGCGCCTGGGCCCAGGTCATCGATTATCTCGAGGAGCAACGGAAGATCTCGCTCCGCGGCTACTTCGAGTTCGCGCGCGTGCTGCGGTGGACCGCCACCGAGCTCGAGCTCGGATTCGCCGCCGATGACGACAGTAAGTGGGCGGGAGAGAACGCGTCCGAAAGGCAGAACATCGACGACATGCGCGCGATGTTGCGCGAGCTGCATCAGGACGTCAAAGTCTCGGTTCGGATGCTCGACAAGACGGAGTCGACGACCACGCAGGCACGCTCGATCGTCGAGTCGACGCGCGAGAAGTCGACCTCCGAGCGCAACAAGCGGGAGTCGGAAGCGAGAGAGCACCCGATCACGAAGCACGTCCTCCAGACCTTTGGAGCTCAGATCAAGGAGATCAAGACCGATGTCTAACGGCAAAATGCCCGACCTCAACGCGCTGATGAAGCAGGCGCAGAAGCTCCAAGGCGACGTCAACAAGATCCAGGAAGAGCTCGCCGCGATGACGTGTGACGGCGCTGCCGGTGGCGGCCTCGTCACGGCGACCGTCAACGGTCAGTTCGAAGTCGTCCGCGTGAAGATCGACAAGTCGGTCGTCGATCCCAACGACATCGGCATGCTCGAAGATCTAGTCGTCGCCGCGATCAACGCCGCCGCGACCAAGGTCCGCGAAGTCAGCAAGGAGAAGATGTCGTCCGTGATGGGTGGCCTCGGAGGGCTTCCGGGGATGCCTGGGATGTTCTAGATGGATCCGGTTGACGTTGACTTGTACCCGAACGTTGACCCCGCGGACGTTGTCGTCGACCGCGAGCTTCAGCACCGGTTGATCGACAACACGGGTCGTCGCGCGGTCGAGACAGCACCAGACGAGTGCACGTCGGCCTCCGCTTCGCAAAGTCGTCACAGGCCGTCGACCTCAACGTCGACGGTGGCGTTCAGGTTCAAGCTCACGTCGATGTCAACGTCAACGCCTCCGGCTTCGAGGTCTTAGGCGTGGACCCGATTCGGAGGCTCGTCCAGGAGCTCGGTAGGCTCCCCGGAATCGGCGAAAAGACGGCGACGCGGCTCGCGTTCCACCTGGTACGCGGCAATCGCCAGCAAGTGCTCGACCTCGCGCAGGCACTGGTCGATGTCACGGACAAGATTCGACTTTGTTCGGTCTGCATGAACATGACCGAGCAGGATCCGTGCACCCTCTGCAGCGATGACCGCAGGGATCCCGAGGTCATCTGTGTCGTCGCATCGCCCTCGGACCTGATCGCGATCGATCGCGGCGGCCATTTCCGTGGGCGCTATCACGTGTTGCATGGCCTCCTATCCCCGCTGGAAGGGATCGGGCCCGACGATCTGCGGATCGCCGAGCTGGTCCGCCGGCTGGCGTCGACCGTCCGCGAGGTCATCATCGCGACGAGCCCGAATGTCGATGGCGAGGCAACGGCGATGTACATCGCAAGAGTTATCAAGCCTCTCGGGGTTCGAGTTTCTCGGATTGCTACGGGTCTGCCCGTGGGTGGGGAGCTCGAATACTCGGACCAGGCGACGATCGCGCGCGCAATCGCCGGCCGAGCCGTTCTATAAACTTGGTTGCTCCGAAGAGTTGAACGAATACGAGGGGGTTGGTACCGTGACTCGACGGCGGGAGCCCTCGTTGCGAGGCGCTAACCCTCCACAGGGAGCCTGAAAGCGCGATGGCACAACAGCTCGTCATGTACGAGGAGGAGCTCAACCAGATCACAACGATCTGCGAGATCCTTCATCGAGACTCCAATGCAAGGGCGGTGCTTGTCATCGACAAGAACGGCCAAGCCGTCGCGCAGGCGGGTGAGGTCGAGCAGCTCGATGTCACCTCGCTCTCGTCGCTGACCGCCGGAAACGTCGCAGCCACCGGCGCGATCGCGCAACTCCTCGCCGAGAAGGAGTTTGCAGGTCAATTTCACGAAGGTGAAAAGACCAACGTTCACATCTCGATCGTCGGGCAGCGCGTCATCCTTGTCGTCCTGTTCGACGAACGATCCTCGCTCGGCCTCGTTCGCTTGCGCGTGCGCAAGGCGGCGGTCGAGCTCACAAACGTCCTCGATCTGCTCGCCAAGAAGGCCGCATCGGGAACTCAGCCGTCGGTGTTCTCGGAGATCACCGACGACGATATCGACAACCTGTTCAACGACTAGGGCGCCATGAGCTTCATCAATTACTCATCGCGCGAAATTAACTGCAAGATCGTCTATTACGGGCCGGGCCTGTGCGGCAAGACGACGAATCTCCAGTACATCTACAACAAGACCAACCCCGAGGCGAAGGGCAAGATGATCTCGCTCGCCACGGAGACCGAGCGGACGTTGTTCTTCGACTTCTTGCCTCTCTCGCTCGGCGAGATCCGCGGCTTCAAGACGAGGTTCCACCTCTACACGGTGCCCGGTCAGGTGTTCTACGACGCGAGTCGTAAGCTGATCTTGAAGGGCGTCGACGGCGTCGTTTACGTCGGCGACTCGCAGGTCGAGCGCATGGAAGCGAACATCGAATCGCTCGAGAACCTGAGCTCGAACTTGCAGGAGCAGGGCTATGACCTCGCGAAGCTTCCGTACGTCGTGCAGTACAACAAGCGCGATCTGCCGAACGCGATCTCGATGGCCGAGCTCGAAGAGGCGTTGAACCCGACCAAGGTTCCGTCGTTCGAGGCAGTCGCGCCTAAAGGCGTCGGGGTCTTCGATACGTTGAAAGCAGTCGCCAAGCTCGTACTCACCGAGCTGCGCAAAGGCGGGTAATGCAGGCACAACAGCGTCCGCGATTCAGGCAAGACCTGGTTGCAGAACCGGTCGACGACAACGGCGCTCGCTTCGTCGACCTCCTCGATCCGGACAGCGGCAGTGTCTTCCGGTTTTACGAGGTCGAGTATTCGCTCGCGTGCGCGATGGATGGCGAGCGTGATGTCGCCGGCATCGTGCAATGGGCGCGCGAAGAGCTCGGCCTGACGCCGTCACCGAATGAAGTAAATACCGTGATCGCGACGCTCGGCGATCTTGGCTATCTCGAAGCCGGCACCGGTGCGGCCGCGGCACAACCGGCTCGGGCAACGGCAGCCCAGCCAGACCTCATGCCACTTGCCGCTGGAGTCGTGGTGCCGAAGCGCGCGCCACAGCCCAGCGTCGAGATGAGCGTCGACATGGAGCTCGGTCACATGCCCGCGGGAGCCCCGCGCGATCAGGACATCCCCGATGCTCCCGAGCTCGAGCTCGGTGCACCAGGAATGGCTCCGAGCCGTCGCAGCGACCTGCCGGTCGTCGATGACATTCCGCTCGGCCTGTCCGGTCGTGGTGCACAGCCGGTCGCCGAATCGAGACCGCAGGTCTCCGATGTCTCTCTCGATCTCAGCGAGCAGATGTCGATCGGCACCGATGACGTGAAGGAGGCCGTGCGCCAGTCGCAAGTGATGCGCGCGGTCGATGTTCCTCCCGAGCTGCTCGAGGCAGCCGAGCCGGCGAAGAAGCCGGTCGTCGAGCCGGAGGCGCGCAAGCCCGCGGCGCGCGCCGAAGCCAAACCAGAGCCGAAACACGCCGAGCCACGTCCAGAACCGAAATCGAAGCCTGCGGTCGATCTCCCGACGCAGCCCCAGTCGTCCAAGGCGCCGATCCCGGCAGGGCAACCGCGCTCGGTCAGCCCGGTGTTCATCCTGCTGCTCGTGCTCGCCGTCGTCGGTGCCGGCGCGTTCTTCGCGTGGAAATATCTCCTCAACAAGGAGAACAAGCAGCAGGCGAACGCGGTCCCGGTGAAGCCGGTCGAGCCGGAGCCGCCGAAGGCGATCGCTCCACCGAAACCACCGCCGCCGCCGGAGACCGCGAAGCTCACGTCCGAGCAGCCGGAGCCGCAGGAGCTCAAGCCGACGGCCGCGGGGCAGATCGAATCGATCATCGCGAACGGCACGATGGTGAAAGCCGGCGACGTGGTCGCACGCTTGACCGGTGGCAAGCCGGTCGAGACGGAAGTCGCGAGCATTCAGCGCGATATCCAGAAGCGCGTCCAACCCGAGCTCGCGCAAGCCGAAAAAGATCGTGATGCCGCAGGGGCGGCCGGCAACAAGGCCGGTGTCACGGCCGCGGAGACGCGGATCGCCGATCGGAAGAAGAGCCTCGACGACAAGCAGGGCAAGCTCGCCGCGAAACAAGCCGAGCTCGACAAGTATCTGATGAAGTCCCCGGTCGACGGCAAAGTCACGGCGCCGACCAAGACGGGCACTCGCGTCACCCCGAGCGACAGCGTCGCAAAGATCGTACGCGCGCCCGTGCTCGTGACCACGCTGCATTCGCCGACCGAGATCGCGTCGAACGCAAAGGTCATCCTGAAGCTCGCCGGTGAGCCCGAGCAGAAGCTCACGTGTACCGCGACCACGACGACGCCCGACGGCGTGCGCATCGTGTGTCCGGGTGACGTCGCGAAAGCCGGCGCAGAAGTCACGCTCGTCGGTGTCGACACGTCGCAGCCGGTGCCGGCGAACGGCTCGGGCGGCAGCGAGATCGAGATGGGCGACGAAGGATCCGCGTCCACAGGGTCCGCGGCAGGATCAGCAGCCGGATCCGCAGCGGGCTCCGCGGCCGGTTCCGCCGGCTCTGGCGCTGGTGTTCCAAAGGCAGCGAAAGCCGCGCCTCCGCCGAAAGCCGCGCCTCAGCCGCGTCCTCGTGCGGTGCCGCCACATCCGCAGCCGAAGCCCGAGGGCAGCGACAAGCCTGCGGATCCGGCGCCCACGCCTCCGCCCGCTCCAGATCCCGCGCCTGCCGGATCAGACTCGCCGAAATAGCGGGGACGGTTGCACTTACGCAACTCGTGACTCGCAACTCGTCGAAGTCACGAGGCCACGTGGGGACGGCTGCAACTCACGCAACCATGGCTCGCAGCGCTCAGGTCTCGCTTCGACCGAGTGCGATCAGCGCGACCTCGATCCGCGAGAACATCCCGGCCGAGCTCGCGGTCGCGCAGACATCGAACAGCGCGGCGTCGTCGAAACCGGCGGCGCGCAGGGGCATGAAGCTCGCGCTCGACAGGTGCCACGGTGCGAGCGTGACTTGCTCTGCGAGCGCACGCAGCGCATCGTCGAGCGGGTTCACCGTCAGATCGGTCGGATTCGAGATTCCGCCGTCGCCGAGCCACAGCGCCACGTAACGCGCGATCAAGTGGCGCTGCCGGCGGGTCAGCGGTGCGTCGCGCGTGAAGATGTAGCTCCGCCACTCGGCGAGCGCGGCCGCCGTCGCAGGTCGCTTGGCGACTTCGATCAGATGCTTGCCGACCACCGCGTCGACGGCGGGAGGTAGCGCAGGCACCGTCGGATCGGTGTCCGGGGGGAGATGACGTACTTGATAGTCGAGCGGCACGGCGACCGCGTCCGCGATCCGATTGAGATGGCCAAAATACGACGCGAGCAGGATCGCCTGCAGGATGTCATCGTCGGAGAGTCCCGCTTCGATCGCGCGGTCGTAGTGCGCGCGAGATAACTTCGCGGGTGCTTCGGTGACCGTGATCGTAAGCTCTGCGAGGGACCGGGTTCGCGGCTGCGGCCAGTGGCTCGCGATCGCGCGCGGGTCTGCGAGGACCACCCGTGCGAGGTGGTCGTCATCGAGCGCGACACGCAGAAACTCTGCGTGACAGGCCGTTCAATAAAGACACTGGTTCAAGCGCGAGGTCGTCGCGTTGACCAGCTCTCGCTCGTCCCACGCGAGCGGCCCGGCAGCGTTGAGCGTTGTCGAGCACGTGAAGACTTTTCCGATCAGCTGAGGATCGAGACCATGCGCCGTGATGATGCCGGGCACGCCGCCGTGGGCGGGCCGATACACGGGTGGCATCGGTCGCTCGCGCAGCTTGTCGTAGACATCGCGCAACACGCCCGTCGAGGCGTCATAGGTGATGATCTGGAGGCCCATCAAATCGCCGTGATCTTTTGTACCGCAAAGTGCGGCCCGACCATGCCGAAACCCATCGCCTGCTTGTCGACCTTGCCTTCGACTTCGGCGCGCATCCCGTCCTTGGCACCCTCTAGCTTGCCGGCGAGTTGGTACTGCTCCCCACTGTCGGTCTTCAGCAACCACTGCCCACCTTCGAGGTCGCTACGGGAGATCGTGCCCTTGAGCTTCATCTGTGCACGATAGCCGGTGCCGCGCAGACCGGCCAATGAAGCGCAGTTGGATCAGCTGCCCGCGAAGGCGACAGCAACCTACAGAACGCATGGCCTTTCACGTGGTTGTGACCACTCAGGCCTCGGTGATGTGTGGTGCGTTATCATTTCAGGCATGCGTGCGCTGGTCTTCGTCGCGGTCGGCCTGCTCGCGAGCGAGGTCGTATCCGCGAGCCCGCCTCGCAAGCCTCGCCCGCAGGCACAAGACGTGTGCAAGACGGCGAGCTCCCTCGAGCTCCTCACCACGTGTCTCGCCCGCTTCGGCAAGCCCTCGGTGATCTGGACGGCGCCGCATCTCGAGCTGATCGAGCTCACGCATGGCGGCAGCGATGCGGGGGCGCTCCTCTATCACCAGCAAGGGAATCAGTGGGCGATCGCAGGGATGAGCTACCAGAGCGACGGCGTCCTCGACGTCAAGCCGCTCACGATCGGCAAGCACACCGGCTATCGCCTCGAGTTCGAGCGCCACAGGCCGACGTTGATCGCGCTCGACGACGGCTCTTCGGTGCCGGCGACGCTCGCGACCAGAAGCTCGCTGTTTTGCCACGGCGACAGCTCGTGGTGCACCGAGGTCATCACGGCCTGCGATATCCGGATCAACGGCAGGACCTATCGCACGTTCCGCGGCACCGTGAAGCTTGAAGCCGACGTGGTCGAGATCATCGGGGATCGCGCGCACGGCGGTGAATGCGTTCAACCGGAACGTGTCGCCTTGGGGTGGAACTGATGCGCGCGCTGATCTCGATCGCGTTGTTGCTCGCCGGTACCGATGCGGTGGCAGAGCGAATGGTTCGGGCTCGCCCGACGATCGAGCGCGAGTGCAGGACCGGCAGGTCGTGGCACGACATCTCGGTCTGCGTCGCTCGGTTCGGCTCGATGACGCTGTTGCGTGAAGGCAAGACCGCCAAGCTCGTGCGCGTCGAGCAAGGCACCTATCTCTATGTGTTGAAGCTAGGGCAGTGGTCGCTGGGAGGCAGGCACGGCTCGGGCGGCGAGCTCATCGATTTCAAGACGATCACGATCGGTGACTACGCCGGCTATCGAATCGACTTCGCCGACCTCCAACCGACGCAGGTCGTGCTCGATGACTCATCGATCGTGCCGGCGATCCTCGCGACCCGAACCTCGGTCTATTGTAGTGGCGTCGACTACGGTTGCAGCGAGGCGGTCACCGCGTGCGACTTGTTCGTCGCAGGCAAGGCGTACCGAACGTTTCGTGGGATCGTCGCCGCCTCTCTGACGGAGTTGTCTGTCACGGGAGATCGAACCATGAGCGGGACGTGCGCGACACCCGAACGGATCCCTCTATCGTGGCCGGACGCGTGAAGTGAATCGCCGTAATCGCCGTGATCGGCGCCGCTGCGACCCCGGCGCCAGCGGCGGTGATCCCTCCAACGTGGCCGGAAAAATGAGATTGCGGCACTACTTGATGATGTCGTTGCTCTGCGCGGCGACGAGCCCGGCGCAGGCCAAGGTGATGGTCCGCGCGCCGACGATCGCCGACACGTGCGCGCAGCTGAAACCGTGGAAAGAGATCTCCAAGTGTCTGGCCCGATTCGGCGAGGTCAAGATGCTGCGGACCACGCAATCGGTCCGGGTGCTCAGCGTTCGGCAGCCACTCGATGACGTCGAATCGGGCAACATGGGGACGTATCTCTACGTGGCACGTGGGACGAACTGGATGCTCGGTGGGATGTCCGGCGAAGCCGGCGAGCTTGTCGGCTTCACCGAGATCACGATCGGCAGCCATCGCGGTTATCGCCTCGATTTCGCGATCCTCGAGCGGACATCGGTCACTCTCGACGACCAGACGATCACGGCAGGGATCCTCCTGACCAGGAGCTCGATGTACTGCGCGGGTGAAAATCCCGCATGCTCGCTCGCTCTCACGTCGTGTGACGAGCTCGTTCGAGGCAAGGCGTATCGAACGTTTCGCGGCACGGTTCGGATCTCCAACGATCAGCTCGCGATCGTCGGTGACCGCACACGAGCCGACAGCTGCGCGCCAGCCGAGACCGTCGCGCTGAGCTGGCCAAAGTAGTCAGTAGGTCAGCTGATCGATGACGTAGTGCTTGTCGACGGCGAGCGGCTGATCGTAGATCTCGTTCGCATACAGAAACACGTAGCGCGCGTAGTTCTCCGTTACCTTCTTCATGTACTCGCGGGTCTGCGTGAACGGCACGAGCTCCACGAGCTCGTCGATGTCGCGATCGCCGTTCTGATCCATCCACTTCATCACCGGCCGGGGACCGCTGTTGAACGATCCGGATCCGAGTGGGATCTGGCCTTTGAACTTCGCGAGTAGATGGCCGATGTACCAGCTTCCGGTGCGAATGTTGTACTCGGGCTCGTAGAGCTTGCCGGGATCGTACGGAATGCCGAGCACCTTCGCGACGCGCAGCGTGGTCGCCGGGATCATCTGCAACAGGCCCTGCGCGTCGGCGTACGAGAGATCGTGCGGATCGAAGCCGCTCTCCTTGCGCATGATCGAATACAGGTAGCCCTCGGGATTGGCGCCGAGCTGTTGATACTTCTCGATCAAGCCCTGATACGCGCGCGGATACGCGTTCTCCCACCAGCGACGTGCGTCGCCTTCCGGCGGCCCATCGAGCGCGGAGCCCGAATAGCTGACCGCGAGCATCCAGGGCCGGTTGAAGTTGCCGGCCTTGCGATAGCGATCGAGCAACATCGCGAACGCGGCGGCGCGATCGTGGCGGCCGAGAAACGCTCGCTCGCTGCGCGCGAGCTCGAAGCCCGCATCGATGCCGAGCCCCGCGGCGACGAGCTCGTCGGCTCGCGCGATCAAGTCATCGGAGGCGAGTGCCTCATCGACGGTCGCCGCGAGCTTCGGGCCCTTGGGCGCGGGCGCATCGACGCCGAACGGCGCGACCTTGACGCCGAGCGCGGCGAGCCGGCTGCGCGCGAGCAGCGAATACCAGGAGAACGGATGCGCGGTGACGGTCTCGCGATAGCCCGCGATCGCCGCATCGTTCTTGCCGAGTCGTTGATCGATCCGCGCGAGCCAGTACGTTCCCTTGCCGCCTTCGAGCGATCCGGAAAACTTCGAGAGCGCCGCGAGCCGCGTGCGCGCCGCATCCCACTCGCCGAGGAAGTAGTGCGACATGCCGAGCGTCCACAGCGCATCGTCGACCCACTTCGAGTGCGGATAGCGCCGCAGCGAGTCTTCGAGTGGTGCGATCGCCTCGCGATACTTGCCGCGATTGAACTCGAGCCAGCCCGACAGAAATTGCGCCTCTTGCGCCCACGCGGTGGTCGGGTACGCCGCGACGACCTTGTGATACCAGGCGATCGCTTGATCATCTTGATCGGCGCGAGACAGGGCGCGCGCGCCATGGAACATCGCTTCGGCCGCGCTGTCGCCCATGAACGGATACACCGCGAGCAGCAGCTTGCCGGCGTCGGCGTAACGGCGGCGCATGTTGAATAGGGTCGTGCCGAGCCAGTAGTCGCGTTGATGCGCGAGATCGTCCGGAAGCGTGGCGGGCACGAGCGCCATCTCCGAAATCGCTTGATCCCAGAGATGCGCGTTCGAGAGCTGCTTCGCCCGCTCGACTCGATCGGCAGGCTCGAGCGGCGCGCCACCGAGCGCGAGCATCCGCTTCTCCGCTTCATCGGCGAGCGGATGCGCCGGATGCGCGATCGCGAGCTCGCGAAACGCCTTGGCCGCGTCCGCGCCCGACTTCGCTTCCGCGATCCGGAACATCGCTGTTCCGAGATCCCCGACCTCTTCCGCACCGGTGGTCTTGATCAGCCTCGCGTAGGTCGCCGCCGCGGCGCCGCGGTCGCCACGCGCCCACGCGCAATCGGCGAGCCGCCACGGAGCCTGGAGTGCATATCGGGAGCCGGGGATCGTCGCGAGCTTCTTGAACGAGCGCTCCGCGACATCGAGATCTCCCGTGCGAAGCGCGATCATGCCGGACAGCCAGGCGAGATAATCGCGATTGGCGAGCGCGTCGGCGTCCAGGCCATCGACGAGCTTGCGCGCCGCAGGCAGATCGTTGCGATCGTAGGCGCGAAACGCATCCCCGAGCCGTTTGGCCGCGGTTGCGTCGAGGTGATGGACCTTGGCCCTTGCCTTGGCAGCCTTGGGGTCTGTCTTGACGTCTGGCTTGGCTATCGCCGCGCTGGCGAACAGGATGATCGTCATCGCGAAAGCGAGGCTGCGCACCGCCTCGAGTATGTCGTATAAAGCTCGCGATGGCATACGCGGCGCTCGACTACTACGGCCTCGACGAGATGTTCACGCACGAGGAGCGGATGGTGCGCGATACCGTGCGCGAGCTGGTGACGACGCGAGTGATGCCGGCGATCGGCAAGCACTGGTCGGCGGGGACGTTTCCCCACGAGCTGGTCCCGGTGTTCGGCGAGCTCGGCCTGCTCGGGTCTTCTCTCACCGGCTATGGCTGCGCCGGAATCACACCGAGTGCATATGGCCTGATCTGCCAGGAGCTCGAACGCGGCGACTCGGGCATCCGGTCGTTCGTCTCGGTGCAGAGCTCGCTCGTCATGTATCCGATCTGGGCGTTTGGATCGGAGCACCAAAAGCAAAAGTGGCTGCCCGAAATGGCGGCGGGTCGCGCGATCGGTTGCTTCGGGCTGACCGAGCCCGATTTCGGCTCGAACCCCTCCGGCATGATGACGACCGCGACGCGCACGCAGGGCGGCTTCAGGCTCAACGGCACGAAGCGCTGGATCACGAATGGCTCGGTCGCGCACGTCGCGCTCGTGTGGGCCAAGCTCGAAGGCAAGGTCCGCGGGTTCCTCGTGCCCGCGAAGACACCGGGGTTCACCGCACGCGACATCAACGGTAAGTGGTCGCTTCGGGCGAGCGTCACGAGCGAGCTGATCCTCGAAGACGCGCTCGTTCCCGAGGAAGCGATGCTGCCGGGCGTCAGCGGAATGCGCGGCCCGCTGTCGTGCCTGACGCAGGCGCGGTTCGGGATCTGTTACGGAGCGGTCGGCGCGGCGATGGCCTGTTACGACGAGGCGCTATCGTACGCGAAGGATCGCGTGCAGTTCAGTCGGCCGATCGCGGGTTACCAGCTCGTGCAGAAGAAGCTCGTCGACATGGTCTCCGAGATCACGAAGGCGCAGCTCCTGTGCTGGCGCCTCGGCCGTCTCAAGGAAGCCGACAAGCTGCAGCCGGGGCAGATCTCGCTGGCGAAGCGCAACAACGTCTCGATCGCTCGAGACATCGCACGCGACGCACGCGACATCCTCGGCGCGAACGGCGTCACAGATGACTATCAGTGCGGCCGTCACATGTTGAACCTCGAGTCGGTCTACACGTACGAGGGCACGCACGACATTCACACGCTCGTCGTCGGTCTAGACGTCACCGGGCTGGCTGCGTTCGAATGAAGCTCCCATGACGCCGTACCGCAAAGTCGCGAGCCCCGACGCACCGGACATGCTGATCTGCTCCGGGCTCGATCCCGCGGGCGGTGCCGGATTGATCGCCGATGTTCGCGTGGTCACCGAGCTCGGCGGCCGGCCCTCCGGAATCATCACGGCGCTGACCGTGCAGAACACGACCGGCGTCGTCGAGTGTCATCCGGCGGATCCGGAAGTGATCGGTCATCAGCTCGCGTTTCTGCTGAGCGATATCGAGATGCGCGCGGTCAAGATCGGCATGATCGGCTCGACGCCGATCGCGAAGGCGATCGCGAATTCGCTGCAGCTCACCGCCGCTCCCGTCGTGTGGGATCCGATCCTGTATCCGTCGCGCGGCGACGTCGCGCTCGCCGACAGCCTGTTCGGTGATGCAATGCAGGCACTGCGTCCGCACCTGACGCTCGTCACGCCGAACGCGCGCGAGCTCGCATACATGACGTCGCTACCGGTGACGGATCTCGCGTCTGCCGAGAGAGCGGGCCGCGCGCTCGCAAAGCAGCTCGATGTCGCGGTGCTGGTCAAAGGCGGGCATCTCGGCGGACCCGAAGCGATCGACGTGCTGCTCCACGCCGGTGAACGTCACGAGCTCCGCGGCGCGCGCGTGCACGGCGGAGAGCATGTTCACGGCACCGGCTGTGCGCTGTCGTCGGCGATCGCGACTTATCTCGCGAACGATCGTGATCTCGCGCTCGCGTGCGAGCTCGCGAAACAATATGTCGCCGCCCGGATCGCGAACCCGGCGAGACCCGGTCGCGGCGCGGCCTCGGTGCTATAGAGCCGACGTGAAAGTCGCAGTCACGGGAGCGACGGGATTTATCGGGACGGCGTTGGTGGGCAAGCTGCGCGAACGCGGCGACTCCGTCACGGTGTTGACCCGCAATCCCGAGCGCGCGAAGCAGCTGGGAGAGGTCACCGTGATCGCGGCCGAGCTGGAAGAACCGGGACCGTGGTGGGATGCGCTCGCAAGCGTCGACGGCATCGTGCACCTGGCGGGCGAAGCGATCGCGGGCAAGCGCTGGGATGCGCGACAGAAGCAGATCATCCGCGATAGCCGCGTCGAATCGACAAGCATGATCGTCGCAGCGATCGCGAAAGCCGCGGTGAAGCCCAAGGTCCTCGTCACCGCGTCTGGCGCCGACTACTACCCGTTTGCGACCGACCTCACCGACTTCGACGATGACGCGGTCACCGAGGCGGATCCTCCGGGCGACTCGTTCCTCGGCCGGCTATGCCGTGACTGGGAGAAGGAAGCGCGCGCGGCCGAAGCGTTCGGCGTCCGTGTCGTGAGCATGCGCACCGGGCTCGTGATAGGGCCGGGCGGTGGCCTCGGCAAGATGGTGACGCCGTTCAAGCTGTTTGTCGGTGGTCGGATCGGCAGCGGCCGGCAATGGATGTCGTGGATCCATCGCGACGACGTGGTCGCTGGATATCTCGCGGCGCTCTCCGACGATCGCTACAAGGGGCCGATCAACCTCGTGACCGACTCGGTCCGGAACGCGGTGTTCGCGCAAACGCTCGGCAGGGTGATGCATCGGCCGAGTTGGCTGCCGGTTCCGAAGTTCGCGATCAAAGCCGCCGCCGGCGAGCTGTCCGAGTACATCTTGAACGGGCGCAAAGTCGTTCCGAAACAGCTCCTCGATCTCGGCTTCACGTGGCAGCACCGCGAGCTCGCCGAGGCGCTCGCGTCGATGACATGACGCTGTAATACGTGGCGGCGATTGCGGAATCTTGGTTGAAACTCGACAGGCGCGGCATGACATGATCGCGAAGGCATGCTCACCCGAGTCGGGCGCTACGAGGTCGACCAGCTGATCGCGCGCGGCGGTATGGGCGAGGTCTATCTCGGCCGGATGGTCGGCGCGCACGGCTTCGAGCGCCCGGTCGTGATCAAGATGATCCGCACCGAGTTGCTCGCGGACGAGCGTGTCGCGTTGATGTTCGTCGACGAGGCGCGCATCGCCGCCGGCCTCCATCACCGAAACATCGTCCAGATCATCGACTTCGATCTATTCGAAGGCGGAGCGTTCTTGGTTTGCGAGCTCGTGGAGGGATGCGACCTTGGCGGGTTGCTCCGCTTCCTACACGCTCCGCCGCGCTACGATATCGCCGTCTCGATCATCGCCGAGATCGGGACCGGGCTCGAGGCCGCCCACGAGGCAACGGCCGAAGACGGTCAACCGCTGCACCTCGTTCATCGCGATGTGTCGCCGAGCAACGTCCTGCTCGGCATTCACGGCGAGGTCAAGGTCGCCGACTTCGGCGTGGCGAAGGCGCGCTCGCGCAGCTATCACACGGTCTCCGGTTCGGTGAAGGGCAAGGCACCGTACATGGCGCCCGAGCAGATCCTCGGCGAGCCGCTCGACCGCCGGGCCGACGTCTTCAGCCTTGGCGTGTTGCTCTTCGAGGTCACGACACGGACGCGCCTCTACTCGGCGAAATCCAACGCGGTCGCGATGCGGCAGATCCTCGAAGGCGAGGTGCCCGATCCTGCCGAGCGGCGTTCCGGCTACCCGCCCGAGCTCGCACAGATCGTACGGCGTGCGCTGGCGCGAGATCCCGCTCGTCGTTATCAGACCGCTCGCGCTCTCGTCGACGAGCTCGACCAGCTAGCGCTTGCACGGCGGTGGAACATGTCGCGCGCCGCGATCGGGGACCTCGTGCGCACGGTCAAGTTGCGCGCCGAAACCGATCCGGGAACTCCGACACCGGAGCGCCGCCGCGCATGACCGAAGCCGCACCTGATACCGGCGAGCTGGTCTGGCAATATCGCGTGATCCGAGCGATCGGAGCCGGCGGTTCGGCGCGCATCGACCTCGCGCGGATCGATCGCGCGTACGGCTTCCAGCGTCACGTCGTCGTCAAGCGGCCACTCGAGCACCTGCGCCGCGATTTCAAGGTCTCGGCGTCGTTGCAGCTCGAGGCGCGGATCGGCGGCAGGCTCCGGCACCCAAATCTCGTCTCGATGCTCGACGCGGGGACCCACGATGGATACGACTACGTCGTCCTCGAGTACGTGCACGGCGCTGCGCTGCGTTCGCTGATGGACACCGAGACCGGCGGTCAGGTACGCGCGCTGCCATCGGAAGTCGCGATCGGGATCGCAATCGATGTTGCACGAGGGCTACACGAAGCACACGAGCTCGCCGACGATCACGGAAGGCCACTCGGCCTCGTTCACCGCGACGTGTCGCCGGGCAACGTGCTGCTCGGGCTCGACGGTGCGGTCAAGGTCGCTGATTTTGGCATTGCGAAGGAGACACGGGTCACGACGCTGTCCGGATCGATGCACGGCACGGTCACGTACATGGCTCCCGAGCAATGCCGCGGGCACGCGTTCGATCGCCGCGCGGACATCTTCTCGATCGGCGTCATACTCTACGAGCTCGCAACCCGGACGCGGTTGTTCTGGGCCGACAACGACGTCGCGTCGCTGCACCGCGTGCTGTCGGGAAAGATCGAGCGTCCGCGCAAGGTCAATCCGCAGCTCTCGTCGCAGTTCGAAGAGATCGTCATGACCGCGGTCGCGCAGGATCCCGAGCACAGGTTTGCGACCGCGTGCGAGCTCGCCGATGCCCTCGAAGCGCTCGCGGCGGCCGAAGGGCACATCGTCGGCGCACGTTGGGTCGCGCGCGCGGTCGAGGAAACGATCGGGGCGAAGCGCGCACCGTGGATCGCGTCGACAACGACGGTCGATGGGGTCCGGTTTCCGAGCGAGGGCTCGTTGGTCGACGCGATCGAGGCACTTCCTGTCGAGCTCGAGAGCGAGCCGGTGTGGCCGACGTTCGGACCGAGTGACGAACGCTCGCTCGAGGAAGGTGTGCTGCCGTCTGCTCCGCTCGCGAACCCACCCGTGCGCCCGGTTCGACGCGGGTGGCGGGCGATCGCGATCGCCGTCGTGGGCGCAGCGATCGCGGCCGGCGTCGTGGTCGGCAGTCGGAGCGGCGACGGGTCCGCTCCGGCTCCCAGTCCGACTCGGACTTCCGCTCCGGCTCCGGCTCCGTCTCTCCGGCCGGATCCTGCATCGGTTTCGGGTCCCGATCCGGTTCGCATGCTCCCTCCGCCTGCCGCTCCGGTTTCCGATCCAACTCCAGCGCCGGAGCCGGCAAGGACCTCCGATTCGCGTTCCGTTCCTGATCCGTCCGCGACGCCGGCAGTTCCCGCGGCCGCAACCCCGGCTGCGGCCGCGCAACCCGCACGGCCGGTTCCTGCGCCTGCGCCGGCACCGGCGACGATCACGCGTACACATCGACATCATGCTTCGCCCCCGACGGCGCCGATCGCCGCCGGGTCCGACGCGACCGCGGTTGCGCAGCCACCTCCGCCCGCGGAGCCCGCCGGCTCCGGCGTCAAGCCGCCGCCTTCGCGTGTCGAATGGAAACCGACGATGCTGCTCCCTTCGGACACCGGTTCCAGCAAGAGGACTCCATGATCCGCGCACTCGTGCTCTCCGTCGTGCTGGGCTCGGCCGTCGCTCACGCAGATACGCCGCCCGCGCCCGGAGACACACCGCCCGCTGCCGCGGCATCAGACGCGCCGGCCGATCCGGTCGCGCTGCATCTCGACCGCGCCCGCGACTTTCAAGGTCGCGGCGACTTCGCGCACGCTCGTGACGAGCTCCTCGCCGCGTATCAGCTCGATCCACGTCCCGAGCTCCTGTTCGCGCTCGGCCAGATCGAGTTCAACCTCGAGCACTACGCGCAAGCAATCGAGTACTACGAGCGGTTCAATGCGACCAGTCCCGACGCGGAGCAAGCGGCGCTCGCGCAGCAGGCGATCGGCGCCGCGCGCATCAAGCTCGCGCAGCCTCGACCGGCGGTGCCGGTGACGCGCCCGCCACCTCACCGTCACTGGGATCGCGTGGACTCCGGGATCCTCGCGCTCGGCGGGCTCGCCGCCGTCGGTGGAGGCGCGCTGCTCTACAGCACGAACGGGCTCGCGAACGATCACTCGGGCACGCTGCACTCGTACGATCAGCGGCTCGATCGTGCGCGCACCCTGAGCCTGGTCGCCGCCGGCTGCTTCGCAGGTGCTGCGGTCGCGACGGCCGTTGCGCTGCTGCGCTGGCGGTTCCACCTCGCGGACACGGTGATCGAGGTCCACGCGAATCCCAGTGGTGCTGGCGTGACGTTCGAGCGTCCGCTGTGAAGCGCTACGTCTTGAGCCCGTGACGTACCAACAGATCGATCAGGTGTGATCGATCCATCTTCGCGCTGCGCGCGGCGCGCGAGACGTTGCCGTTCGCGTCTTCCATCAGGCGGGTCAGGTACCGCCGCTCGAAGTCGCTCACGACCTGCGCCCGCGCATCCTTGTAAGGTTCGAGCACCATGTCGGTGCCGCTCGCTGTCGAGGCCGAGACAGGTTCGCCGGTCAAGTGCGAGACGCCGATCACGATCGCCGATTCGACGACGTTGCGCAGCTCCCGGATGTTGCCCGGCCACGGATGACGTTGCCAGCGCGCGAGCGTGTCGGCGCCGAACACCGCTTCGAGCGATCCTTCGGCACCGAGCTCGCGTGCGAAGTGCTCGACGAGCAGCGGGATATCGGAGCTGCGCTCTCGCAGCGGCGGAAGCCGGAGCACCACGACGGCGAGCCGGTGATAGAGATCGTGACGGAACCGCGCGGCGTTGACCTCGGAGCGGAGGTCGCGATTGGTCGCGGCGATCACGCGTGCCCCGAGCTCGACGTCGGTCGATCCGCCGACGCGCCGAAATCGCTTGCGCTCGAGCACTCCGAGGAGCGCGACCTGATCGGCGGCCGGAAGCTCTCCGATCTCGTCGAGGAACACGGTGCCTCCGGCGGCGCGCTCGAACGCGCCGACGTGTGCGCGATCGGCGCCGGTGAAAGCACCGCGCTCGTGACCGAACAGCTCGCTGGCGAGCAGCGCGGACGGCAGCGCGCCGCAGTCGATCGTCACGAACGGAGCCTGGGCCCGCGGCGACCGTAGGTGGAGCGCCTCGGCGACTCGCTCCTTTCCCGTCCCGGACTCGCCGACGACCAGGACCGAGGCCGATGTCGGCGCGACCCGGTCGATGTCGGCGAACAGCTGCAGCATCTGCGGCGAGCTCGCGAGCATGCCGGCGAGCTCGTGCCTGGTGGCGTCGACCTTCACGGCGTTGCGGACGGCGTCGTCGAACCGGATCGTGGTGCCGCCGAGCTTGACCAACGTGCCCGGCGGGACGATCGCGCGCTCGATCCGGACCGCCCCGATGTACGTCCCGTTGGTCGATCCGAGATCGGTGACCAGGATCCCGTTCGGCCGCACGCTGACCT
>JAQBQF010000012.1 GCA_028287115.1 Myxococcales bacterium | reverse complement strand
TCGCGAAGTCGATGCGCGCACGCAGCGCGAATGACTCGGTCTGGGCCTGCGTGTCATCGGTGAACGAGTGAGGCTCGCGGCGGGCCATCGCGCCGAAGGTAGCCCGTGAGAGGGTCAGACACTACTTGTACCAGTTAGAGCCGAGTCTCGGACAAGTCAGGCCGCACGACCCGATGAGTGTCCGAGCTTCGGACGTAAGTAGTACAAGTAGTGTCTGACCCTCCGTAAATGCAAAAACGACGCCCGCAGTGGGCGTCGTCTTGTCGGGTACGGAGCGGTGTTAGCGAGCGGGGCGCGAGAAGTGCGGGTCGCCGGGGAACGGATCCGCGGTCTCGCGAGTCATGATCTCGCCTGCATCCGGTAGCGGCTGCAGCATGATGCCGAGCGCGGTCAGACCCGCCGCATCGTTGTAGCGAAGCTCGGCGATCGCGATCGGGCGGGCTGCATTGCGGACGAATCGCGTGTAGCTCGCACCCGACGACCGCTGCTCGCCGTACTCGGTGCCGAGACCTTGGCGGTTGGTCGGCTGCGGCGCTTCCTGCGTGGGCGGGGTCGGCTGGTAGTAGCCACCCCCGTCGTCATCGCCACCGTAGTTCTCGTAGTGGCGCGACGCGGCACCACCAGACACCGACGCGGTGCGAGGCGCTTCGGCCTTCTTGTCGGCAGCCTTCGCGCGCGTCGGAGCAGGAGGCGTCGACGACGGACGCGAAGCCTCGGCCGGCATGTCCCTGACCGGTGCGCGATCAACCTTGGCGACCGAGCCGGTGGCGCCGCCGCGACCCGAAGGCGCGCGGCTCGCATCGACGTCATCGCTCCAGTTGTAGACGCGATTCGGAGTCGGCTCCGGCGCGACGATGATCTGTTGCTGCTCGACAGGCGCCGCTTGCTCTTCGAAGATCGCGACGGCGATCACGCCGACGTTGCGCGCCTTGCCCTTCTGGCCGGCATACGAGCCGTCGACCGAAGAGAACCGGAACGTCGCGACATCTTCGAGCGACGTGCGAAAGCCTTCGATTCGAACTTCGCCGTAACCGGGCACGATGTAGCCGCGCTTGCGGAGATCCCCGCCCTCGCCGTCGACGACATCGAGACCATCGACACTGACGACCGCTTCGACGCGGTTCGCGGTCGGGTTCGTGATGCGAATCGTGTAGCGCTCGCTCGCGTTGCCCTGGACGTAGTACCGATCCTTCAGCGCGTAGGTCGGAAGCGTCTCGCCGTTCTCGCGAACGACCTGCACGTCGTAGGGCGCTCGGACCTTCTCGTTCGCGACGCCAATCGCGATGCGCGGGCCCGGAAGCTGAGGAGCGCCGACTCGATCTGCGTAGGCGGAGGAGCAGGCACCGGCGAACAGGAGCGAGGCGAGGAGGTAACGCATGCCCTATGAAACGATCGATCCGAGCCCGCGATCTGAACCAAATTAAAGATAATTCCCGAGCAGCCGCCACGAGTTACGGGACCAAATTGTTGGTCACACTTTTCAACACGCGAGTTTCAAGCCACGTCAACCGCGCGGCCGGTGTCCGGCGACTGCGGCGCGCCTTCACTTCGCGCGAAGGGCGTCTCGATAGTCTTTGATCGCTGCGGTCATCGTCGGGCGATCGAGGAACGAGCACAGGAGCCGTAGATCGACACCCGGCACGAACTGACTGGTCGACACGTCCTCGTACCCGAGATCGCGCAGCGCATAGACGTGAATGGCGCCTTTGATCCAGTACCAGACCTCGCGCACCCCGAAGCGCCGATAGATCTCGAGCTTGTTGATCCCTCCGGACGTCCACACGATCTCGATCACCAGGTCGGGAACGTCGACGTCCTCCGGCGTGGGTCCAAAGACGTAGCATTCGTCGGGTTCGGCTCCTGCGCCTTTGGGCTTGCTCTTCTGCGTCCACTCGCCATACGCGCTGAGCTCGACCCCAGTCTCGGCCGCATAGGTTTCCAGCAGCCTGCCGATCCAGCTCTTCAACTTCTCGTGAGGTCTGCCCGGCGACACGAGCTCGATCACTCCGTCGAGGTACGCGAGCTTGGGGCGTGAGCCCTCCTCGCCTCGCATCGCGAGCAGCGTCTCGTAGTCCGACCACGAGCGCCCGAACATGAACACGCGGTTTGTCTCCTGCGGGCTATCAGGTTCGAAATTGGAAGACGAAACCATGGAGTCATCCTAGCACCCGGTGCTGCGCTCACCGCGAGCAACTCGGATGCCACGCTCGACGACAGCGCGATCAACCCCTTACGAGATCGATCGTCCGCCCGCCGGAAATTGTGTCCGGCTCTCGGCGGACACCGGACGATTCAGTGCAGCGACGTTACGCCGCTTCGCCGTGGCACTTCTTGTACTTCTTGCCCGAGCCGCAAGGGCACGGCTCGTTGCGACCGACCTTCGCGTCATTGACGATCGTGCCCTGTCGCTCGCCGAGCCGGCGACCCGCGAGTGCCGCGTCGAAGGCTTCGATCACGACCTCGGTCGGCTTCACGATCGTCGTCGCCGTCTCCGGTGTCATCGCCGCTTCCTTGACGTCCTCGGACAGGAGCTCGGCGAGCTTCGCGTAGATGTGCGGCTGGGTCGCGACCAGCGCCGGCGCGACGCGCTCGTGAGGCGCCTTGTCCGCGAGGCCTTCGATCTTCGAGAGCTCTTCGGTAACGATCTTGTCGGCATCGGCGAGGTTTTGCTGGGTCAGCCGAGGCAGTGTTTCTTCGCGGATCCGATCGAACATCGCCCACACGAGTGTCGCGTAAAATACCGCAGCCTCCCCGACGGCATCACCGTGCTCGGTGCGCACCGCGGCGGCGTGCTGCAGCAGGAACGGCTGCTCCTTCTGCAACCGCTGCGCGAGCTTGTTCATCGCCTTCTTGTCGCCGCGCTGATCGAGCCGTGTGAACGAGGCGATCGTCTTCTCGACATCTTCGGGGGTGACAACGTTCGACATGCAGGCGCGATCTTGCTCCGTCGTGGACGAAGGTCAAGCCGCTGAGGCCGATCTAGTGAACGGAGTCCGGCGGAGCTAATAGATCGATGCAACCGCCCTCCGCCGGGCACGGCCGCGGAAATGGACTCGCGTCGACGACGCCGAGCTTCGCACCCGCGTACTCGCCGCCGAGGTGCGTGATCACCCGGTTCGCGCCCGCCGGCATGTTCGCGACGAGCCATTGCAGCGGCGGCTTGCCTTCAGCCGGCGTAACCGCGACGAGCACTTCGAGGTTCGTCGCTGCAGCGGACGCATCTCGCGCAAACGAGACGATCACACCGGGGTGCTTCGCAGGCATCTGGTCCGCCGGCTTACCGGCGAGCGGATCCGTCAGGGAGACCGCCGCACAACCGACGTGCTCGCACGACGTCAGCGTCTTCGATTGCCAGCGACCGATCCGTGCCGGGACGCCACCAACGACATCTTTGCGCGGTGCGAGGTACAGCATCGAGCTGTCCCAGTTGACCGTGACATCGAACGGCCGAAAAAAGCTGAGCCCGAGCGATCCTTCGAGGTCCTGCTCTTCCCAGCGCCTGTCGTCGTACGTCGCGAACAGGACGTGATCGGTGCTCGCTTTGTCGAGCGTCACCGGCGCGACGCCGCTCTTCGTGATCTCTCTTGCGGTGCCAACCTCGTCGATCAACATCGCTCGTAGATCGCTCGGAGCGAGCTGCGCCCTCGCCCACGATCGATCGCGGAGCTGGCTTGCCGTGGCGCCGAGATCGACGTGCATCGCGAAGCGCTGTCCGCCGATCGTCGCAGTTACGAGGTGGCGTGGAAGGACGTTGACCTCGACGGCCTGCGCTCGACTGTAGAGCGGCTGAAACTTCAGCGCGATCGCGTCCGGGGGCGGCTTGAAGCCTTTCAAAATCGTTAGCGTGCCGATTCCGTGATCCCGATCGAAGCCGAACACGAGGGAGTCCGCGATGACATCGCGACCGATCACGCCATGAACGCGCCGGCCGTCGATGTCGTACGTGCCTTTCTTGACGACCATCGCGGAGCGCCGCTCGATCGAGAGCGTCCCGATCTTGAGATCGATCACCTCCGCATAGAACCGCGGCTGGTTGTGATCGGACTCGTCGAGCAAGTGAGGGCCTTCGCCGGTCCTCAGTTCCGCCTGCGCGACGACCTCGTCGTCGACGATCGATGCCGGCGCATCGGTATCGATCGCGAACACGTACGGCCCGTGGCCGTGGATCGTGACCGGGACGAGCAGCAGCCCATTCTCGAGCGGCCCGACGAGCGGAAACGTCCACCGATCGCCATCTGAAAATCCGGTCGGTGCGCCGACCGAACACCCTACCAACGCGAGTACGAGACACCAGCGCATGCGCCGGATGCTAACGCAGACACCCAGCCTACTTCCCGAAAAATGGCACCGTAGAGTGAGCTCGTAGCAGCCTGAGTCAGGCACGGAGAAGGGACACCCGACCCAATCGCGAAGCGGTCGGATTGACGCCAGTGCGAGTCGGGACGGATACCCGACACACGAGTGGAGAAACGGTCACGCGACGCCAACGCGAGCTGAGCGGAACGCGAAGCCGCGGTTAGTGGCGCGTGCCGTCGGCGCCGACTTCCCACACCATGCCGGAGAACATCAGCTTGCTGAGGTCGCCCGGGCCCTGCTTCTCGATCGCGTCAGCGACCTGGGCGTGCGCGAGTGCGTCGTAGGTCGGCTTGTCCTGGCGATAGAGGACGCCCATCGGCATCGGGAAATTCGGCTGCACGAGCTGCGCGAGCAGGTGCGCGTACAGCGCCGAGCCGCGCTCGGTGTGGACGACGAGGTCGGAGAGCTGCGCTTTGCCTTCGCCGACGTCGACGATCTCGGGCACGAGTCCCGCCCCGAGCTTGATGCCCTTCGTGCCGCCCGCGAACAGGAGCGGCTTGCCTTCTTCGAGACGAATCTGGCGGCCGGCCGGATCGTCCTTGACGCCTTCCCACACGCCGTCGTTGAACACCGGGCAGTTCTGGAGCAGCTCGATGAACACGGCGCCCTTGTGCTTGTACGCCTGCTCGAGGATCGAGCCGAGCAGCTTGGCATCGGTGTCCGCCGCGCGCGCGACGAACGAAGCGCCGGCGCCGAGCGCGAGCGAGATCGGATTGAGCGGATGATCGATCGATCCAGAGGGCGTCGACGGTGCGCGCGTGCCCACCGAGCTCGTCGGCGAGTACTGGCCCTTCGTGAGGCCGTAGATCTGGTTGTTGAACAGGATGATCTTGAGATCCATGTTGCGACGCAGCGCGTGCACCATGTGATTGCCGCCGATCGACAGCCCGTCACCATCGCCGGTGATCACCCAGACATCGAGATCGGGACGCGTGATCTTGAGGCCCGAGGCGATCGTCGGCGCGCGGCCGTGGATCGTGTGAAACCCGTACGTGTTCATGTAGTACGGGAACCGGCTCGAACAGCCGATGCCCGACACGAACACCGTGTTCTCGCGCTTGATGCCGAGTTGCGCGAGCACGCGCTGCACCGTCGCGAGGATCGCGTAGTCACCGCAGCCCGGGCACCATCGAACGTCTTGGTCGGACTCGAGGTCCTTCTTCGAGAGCTTGAGTTTTACAGAGTCGCTCATAAGTTCCTTAGGCGTTCGCGTGGGGCAGCGTGGCGGCGACGTCGGACTTGGGATGTCCTTCGACGAGGAGTTTTTCGATCGCGTCGGTCACTTCGCGGACCTTGAACGGCATGCCCTGGACCTTGTTGAGGCCAACGCAGTCGATCAGGAACTCGGCGCGCAAGATCGTGCGGAGCTGACCCATGTTGAGCTCGGGGACGAGCACGTGCTTGAAGTTCTTGATCACCTTCGCGAGGCCGGGCTCGAGCGGCGACAGCCAGCGCAGGTGCGCGTGGCTGACCTTCTTGCCCTGCGCGACGAGGCCCTGCTGCGCCTGACGGAGCGCACCGTACGTGCCGCCCCAGCCGACGACGAGCACGTCACCGGACTCCGCACCGCCGAGATCGAGCTCGCCGCAGTCCTGGGCGATGCGCGCGATCTTCGCGGCGCGAACGTGCGTCTGCTTCTCGTGGTTCTCGGGCGCGTACGAGATGTTGCCGGTGAGCGCGTCTTTCTCGATGCCGCCGATCCGGTGCTCGAGGCCGGGCGTGCCGGGGATCACCCACGCGCGCGATAGGTTCCGCGCGTCGCGTTCGTAGACGAAGTAGCTCGCGGGATCGGTGCGGTGAATGACATCGAATCGCGGCAGCGCTGCGAGGTTCGGAAGCGGCCACGGCTCGCTGCCGTTGGCGATGTAGCCGTCGGACAGCAACATCACCGGGACCATGTAGCGCGTCGCGATCTTCACGGCCTCGATCGCGCAGTAGAACGTGTCGCCCGGGCTCTTTGCCGCGATCACCGGAATCGGCGACTCGCCGTTGCGGCCGTAGATCGCCTGGAACAGATCCGATTGCTCGGTCTTCGTCGGCAAGCCGGTCGACGGTCCGCCGCGCTGGACGTTGATAATCACGAGCGGCAACTCGGTCATCACGCCGAGGCCGATCGCTTCGCCTTTGAGCGCGATGCCCGGGCCGCTCGAGGCGGTGACGGCGACCGAGCCGCCGTACGCGGCGCCGATCGCGGCGCCGATCGCGGCGATCTCGTCTTCGGCCTGAAACGTGATCGTGCCGAAGTTTTTGTACTTCGCGAGCGTGTGCAAGATCGTCGACGCCGGCGTGATCGGATAGCCGGAGTAGAACAGCTTCTTGCCGGCGAGCTCCGCGCCGACGACGAGCCCGAGCGCGATTGCTTCGTTGCCCGTGATGTTGCGGTACATGCCCGGCGCGAACACGTGCGGCGGGACCTTGTAGACCGTCTGGAACACCTCGGCCGTCTCGCCGTAGTGATAGCCAGCTTTGAAGACCTTGACGTTCGCCTCGCCGAAGCCCGGCTTCTTCGCGAACTGCTGGTGAATGCGGCGAACCTCGGCTTCGGTCTCGCGGCCGTACATCCAGAACACGAGGCCGAGCGCGAAGAAGTTCTTCGAGCGGCCTTTGTCTTTGTTCGACAGCTCGGTGCCGTCGAGCGCCGAGATCACGAGCTGGTGAATATCGACGGCGTGGACTTTGTATTTCTGCAGGCTGCCGTCCTCGAGAGGATTCGACGTGTAGCCGGCCTTCTTGAGGTTCGCTTCGATGAACGCGCCGCTGTTGACGATCAGCGTGCCGCCGTCGACCAGATCTT
>JAQBQF010000342.1 GCA_028287115.1 Myxococcales bacterium | reverse complement strand
TTTCGACGCTACACATCGCGACAGCTCCCTCGCCGAGCGGCCCGTTCACGGAGAGAGCGAAGACGTTTGGCACCGGGTTCAACTATCCAACGATCTCGTCGGATGGCCTCGAGCTGTACTACACGCCGAACGGCTCTCTGTTCCACAGTGTCCGGCCCGATCAAGCAAGTGACTTTCCGAAGGGAACGGACACGGGCTTCACCGTGTACGATCCAGATCTGACCCCCGATGGTCAAACGCTGGTGCTCGGCGATGGCAGCAGCGTGTTGTTCCTGACGCGAACCTGTCCGACTCAGTAGCCGCCGGTCACGATCACTTCGTCGACATCGCCGCGTTTGGCGGCATTCGAGTTGATCGCGCGCGCGCACTTCACGCGATCGATCGTGAAGCCGCGATACAGCGAGCGAATGAACGGCGTGTCGCTGTTCGACAGCATCACCTGGCAGCCCTTCGCGACGAGCGCGCGGGCGTGCTCGGCGAGCTCGCGCTGGTTATCCGGACCGAACGCACCGGCGGTGTAGCTCGTGAAGCTCGCGGTCGGGGTCACCGGATCGTAGGGCGGATCGAAGTAAAGAAAGTCGCCTTTGTGTGCATCGCGGGTCGCGGTCCGATAATCAGCGCATCGCAGCTCCGCGGCCGCGAGCACGCTCTGAGCAGCGTGCAATGTCTCCGGTACGCAGATCGGTGGATCGGTGTAGCGACCGATCGGCACGTTGAAGTCGCCGGATCGGTTGACGCGCCACAGACCGTTGAAGCAGGTCTTGTTGAGATAGATGAACGCGGCGGCACGATCGGCGAGCGGCCAGCTTGCGTGGCTCTCGTTCCACTTCGCGCGCATCGCGTAGTAGTGGCTCTCCGAATGCACATCGCGATGGTGCTCGAGGCGACGCACGACCGATGCGACGTCATGCGCGATCGCCGTGTAGAGCCCGATCAGATCGCTGTTGAAGTCCGCGAGCACGGCCCGACGCGGCGCCAGACGAAAGAACAGCGCGGCTCCGCCGGCGAACGCTTCGTAGTAGCGGTTGAAGCGCGCCGGCATGCGAGCCTGGAGCTCCGAGAGCAACCGGGTCTTGCCACCGACCCACTTGACGACCGGCGTGGCGACGACTCCGTGGGAAGGAGCGGGATGCGAGACAGAAGGCGCGGCACGAAGCGCGCGCGAACGAGAAGCCATGCGTAATCGTCGAGCGCCGGGATCGCCGACTCCAATTTTTGGCTCGAGTCACGAGCACTTCGGTTTCTACTTATCGATGCGCTGATTCGATCGTTCGCGGTGATACCGGGTCTTGATGAGACCCGTCGCGATCGTGGTTGGCCGCGCGGCGATCGCCGCGTGCTCCGACGACACGCCCGGTGTGTCGATCGAAGTGAAGACGGCGTCCGCGACTACGCCGACTGCAGCGTGTCGTAGGAATGGAACAGCATCGAGAACGTCGCGCGGCCTTCGCTGAGGCTCCGCACGCGGGTGGAGTAGCCGAACATATTGCGGAGCGCGACGTGCGCCTGCACGACGCGCTTTGCGCCGCGGGTGCCAACGTCCTGGACCTGGCCGCGACGCTGATTGAGATCGCCGATCACCGCACCGAGGAACTCGTCGTCGACCGTGACCTCGACCGCCATGATCGGCTCGAGCCGTGAAGGATGCGCGGTGGCGACGGCGCGGCGGAACGCTTCCGCGGCAGCGGCGCGCGCCCCGATCTCGGCATTCGCTCCATCACGCATCGCGACGGCCGTGAGCGTGACCTCGACATCTTCGAGGGGATAGCCGTCCGGACCGCTCGACGCCGCGTCCTTGAGACCTTGCATCGCCGCCTGCACGACGACGTCCGGTAGCAGCGGCATCCCGGGCAGCGTGTTCTTGAACTCCATCCCGCTACCGCGCTGGCGGCTGCGAACATGGCAGCGCGCCTCGCCATAGATCGCCTGCTCCTTGAGATCGCGTTCGAACACCGCGTGGCCGTCGCCTTCGGCGAGCACGGTCTCGCGATACACGACCTGCGGCTTGCCGGCGCGCGCTTGCACGCCGTACTCGCGCTTCATCCGGTCGACCATGATCTCGAGATGGAGCTCGCCCATGCCCGAGATGATCGTCTGACCGGTATCCGGATCATCTTTGACCCGGAACGTCGGATCTTCTTCGGTCATCTTGCCGAGCGCGAAGTCGAGCCGCTCCTTGGCGGCCGCGTTCTCCGCCTCGATCGCCTGGGAGATCACCGGTTCGTACGTATCGATCCGCTCGAGCAGGATCGGCGCTTTCGGATCGCAGACCGTGTCGCCGGTGGTCGCGTCCTTGAGGCCGGCGGCCGCAACGATCTCGCCGGCGATCGCCTTGTCGAGACGCTCCCGCTTGTTCGCGTGGACGTGAAACAGCCGCGCGATCTTCTCTTTCTTACCCGTGCGCACGTTCAAGATCTCGTGACCCGGCTCGATCGTGCCGCTGAACAGCCGGAGGAACACGACCTTGCGGCCTTCGTCCATCGCGATCTTGAACGCGAGCGCGGCGAACGGCTCGTTGTTCTTCGGCGCGCGGAACAGCTTCTCCGACGTGTTGCGCGGATCGACGCCGCTGACCGGCGGAACGTCCGCGGGCGACGGCAAGTAGTCGATCACCGCGTCGAGTAGCGGGTGGATGCCCTTGTTGCGAAGCGCGGTGCCCGAGAGCACCGGCACCATCTTCACGGCGATCGTCGCCTTGCGGATCGCCGCCTTGAGCTCGGCTTCGGAGATGTCTTGACCTTCGAGATACTTCTCTGCGATCGCATCATCGAGGTCCGCGAGTGACTGGAGCATTTGATCGCGCGCATCGGCGGCGGCCGCGACGAGGTCGCTCGGGATCTCCGTGACTTCCGGAGCATCGACGACCTCGCCCGAGAACATCAGCGCCTTCATCGTCACCAGATCGATCGCGCCGCTGAACGCATCTTCGACGCCGATCGGTAGCTGCACGGGAACGGCGTTGGCGCCGAGCCGCTCGCGAATATCCGCGACGACCGCCGGGAACGAGGCGCCGACGCGATCGAGCTTGTTGACGAACGCGAGGCGCGGAACCTTGAACTTGTCGGCTTGATGCCAGACGGTCTCCGACTGCGGTTGGACGCCGGCGACGCCGCAGAACACGACGACCGCACCGTCGAGCACGCGCAGCGAGCGCTCGACTTCGATCGTGAAGTCGACGTGGCCCGGCGTGTCGATCAAATGGATCTCGTGCTTCTTCCACTCGAACGTGGTCGCGGCTGCGGTGATCGTAATGCCGCGCTCGCGCTCCTGATCCATCCAGTCCATCTCGGTCTCGCCGTCATGGACTTCGCCGACCTTGTGGATCTTTCCTGAATGAAACAGGAACCGCTCCGACACGGTGGTCTTCCCGGCATCGATATGGGCGACGACGCCGAGATTGCGGACGAGATCGATCTTCGCCATCGCGTACTCCGAGCGGCGGTATAGCGCGAAAAAGGTGTAGGCTGGAGGGGATGCGCGCCGTGATCTCGGGTGTCGCCGTGGGCCTCCTCACGGTAGCCGTAATGACCTCACCGGTGAGTGGCCAGCCCGCCCCGGCAAAACCTGATTTCAGCCGTGCGACCGAGCTGTACAAGTCCGCGACCGCGGCGATGACCGAGGGGCGATTTGCCGACGCTGCGCGCGATTTCGGCGGGGCCTACGACATCACGAAGGATGCGCTGTTGTTCTTCAAGATCGGGGCGGCGAACGAAAAAGCCGGTAAGTGCTCCGTCGCGCTGATCTACTACGGCCGTTACATCCGCGAGGCCAAGCCCGCAGCCAAGTTCGTCGACATGACGCGCGAGCGGATCGCGGCATGTGGCGGAGATTCCACGGCGGTGGTGGTGCCTGCCACCAATCCTGATGCGCCTGCCGGATCGGGTAGCGCGACCGTACCGCCGGCGGGTTCTGGGTCGCAGACCGGTAGTGCGGCGCCCGTCGTGGTGCCACCGCAACCGGTTCCACCGCTGGCCGTCCTGCCGTCACAGCCCGTTGCGACAGAAGATCATGGTCACGGCCGCGACGGCGCGTGGCTGATGGTCGGTGGATCGCTCGCCTTCATCACCGCAGGCGCGGTGCTCGCGTACTCCGCGAGCTCGTCCGAGCAAGATCTGCGCGACCTCTATGCCGGCGTCACGCCTCCCACGTTCGATCAAAAGACCGCGCAGCGCTATCACGACCTGATCGACGAAGGTCATCGCTACCAATATCTCTCGTGGGCATCGTTCGGCATCGCGGGTGCGTGCGCGATCGGCGCTGTCGTATTGTTCGTCCGCGGCGGACACGAAGACGAAGAGAAGCTCAGCATCCGTCCGATCGTGACGCCGCACGAGACCGGCGTAGCGGCGACCGTACGGTTTTAGACCGACGCCGTCGGGCTGGTCTCGACCGACGATCCGACCGGAAGTAAGGCGATCTCGGAAGCGACCCACCGCGCGATGTCCTTGTCGGTCGCGGTGAGGTTGTACTTCTTCATGATCGCCTCGAACGCGGCCTCGAGCTCGTAACTGTCTGCCGGCCGCTTCTCGCGATCGTAGGACATCGCGCCGAGCAGCAAACCGTCGAGCTCGACCGGGAGCTGAGGACGTAACGACGAAGGCGTGGGCAAGTGCGGCCACTGCTCGATCCCGAGGTGCGCGAGCGCGACCAGATCGAGGTTGACGCCGTTGCCGGTGAGGATCTCGTACGCGACCGCCGCGGTCGAGTAGACGTCGGCGCGGACATCGACTTGCTCGCCGACGCGTTGCTCGGGCGCCATCATCGACGGCGTACCCTTGGTCTCGCCGACGCGCGTCAGGTGCGATTGCTTGGCGGCCTTCGCGATCCCGAAGTCGACGACCTTGACGCCACCTTGCTTCGACACGAGCACGTTCGCGCTCTTGACGTCGCGATGCACGATGTTGAGTGCCGAGCCGTCGGGCGCCGTCGCCTTATGGGCCGCGTTGAGGCCATCGCAGATCCTGCAGATGATGCCCAGGGCGACGTTGACCGGTACCGGCCGCTGGGCTGCGCGTGCGCACGAGAGCAGCTTATCGAGATCGACGCCGTCGACGAACTCCATGATGATGACGTAATCGTTACCGATCTTGCCGAGATCCTGGATCGTGCAAACGTTGGGATGAACGATGCGTGCAGCGAGCCGCGCCTCGTCGAGGAAGTGCTGTACCGCGCTCTCGTTGCGCATCAGGTGCGGGTGCATGACTTTCAATGCGACGAGCTTCTCGAAGCCGGCCTCGCCTCGCGCACGCGCGAGATAGACGTCGGCCATGCCACCCGAGCCGAGGCGCTTGACGATCTCCCAGCGACCGATCATCGCGCCCGGGCCGAAGTTATTCGGCGGAATCGCGGTCGTGTTGGGATCTCCGACCGCGGGCGTCCCGTTGGCGATCGCAGCGGCGTGCATCCCGGCTCCGCTCAGCGATGCCGAGCTGACCTGGGTCTGCGCAGTACCGAGCGTCTGCGCGGGCTTTACCGCGCCGCCCATCATGCCGGCGACGAGCAGGAGCAACCCGACGAATGCCGCGCCGGCACCACCGAGCGCGATCGGCATCGGCATGCCGGCCGTGATCGCCGGGATATAGACGTGTAGCTTCGTCTGCGGCGCAGAGGCGATCGGGACCTCCGTCACGGTCGCGTCCTTCGGCGCGGCGCCGAAATCGCTCCGTTGCGATCCGACGTCGATCCAGCCCGCGACACCCGCTGCAGCGAGGCGCTCGAACGCCGGAGAAACGTCGAGAGGTCGCGCGATGCTGAGGTATCCCATGATCGTGTCGGCCATCTGCTTCGGCTTGACCTCGACGACATCCATGACGAGGAGTTGTTTCGCGGCCGGCGCCGCGAGGTCGAGATACGCGCCGACCTTGCCGGCGTGCGCCGTGTACGTCGCCCATGCGGTCGCGCCGGTCTCCGGCTCGATCAGGAGACGCGCGTTCGCGCCGCTCTTGGACTGACCGAGCTCGACGACCTCGCCGGGCTGCGGATCGAACTTGAGCTCGCCGCGCACGAGCATGTCCTTGGCCGTCGCCGCATCGGTCACGATCGCCGCTTGCACCTGCTGGAGCCCCGCGAGCGTCATCGCGCGCTCGTGGACCGCGGTGCGCGCCGCATTGATCTCGCCGTCGAGCTTGGCGACCGCCGTCGCCATCTCCGACTTGCTTTGCTCGGGCATCCCGCCTTGCGCGTGACGCGTGAGCGCGTAGCCGAGCGCGCCACCACCGCACACGATCAAGAGCGCGCCGGCCGCGAGCAGGCCGGGTCTAGCCACGCTTGCCTCCGAACTTGTCAGGCGCAGGTCCCGCGGGCGCATCGGCGGCGACGCCGACCGAGACGTCGGTCTTGCCGACCTTGATCGTGACTTCCTGAGTGATCGGAGCCTTGCTGCGCTCGCTCCAGGCCTTGAGCTTGTACTTGCCCGGAGGCATGTGCTTGAACTCGAAGTGACCGGTGTTGTCGGTGACGACGTACGCCGGCGCCGCGACGACCGCGATGTACGCGGCCATGTTCGCGTGAAGGTTGCAGCCGAGCCGGATGATGCCTTCCTTCTGGAACGTGAACTCGCGCGCTTCGCCGGCCTTGTAGATGCCGAGATCGAACGCGCCGAGCGGCGAGATCGAGAACACGTTGTGGAACGTGGTGTCGAAGTTCGGAAACTCGATCGTCGATCCGACGGGGATCGCGATCAGGTGCGGCGAGAACTCGCGCATTCGCTGTTCGATCGATCGATGCTTCGGCGTTCTCGGCTTCCACTTTCCGGAAGCCGGCTCGAGCGTGACCAGGCCAAACGCGCCGACCAGCGGCTTGCCATCGATCTGGATCGAGCCGGTCAAGCTGCCTTCGAGCTTCGGCGGTGCGATCTTGTCTTCGGCATCTTCCGCCTCGGAGCTGCCGACGACCTTCGGCTGCGGCGAGGAGGCGGCGACCTGCTTGGTCGGCGTCGTGATCCGCGGTGGCGCCCCCTCGCGGAACAGCTGCGCGATCGAAGAGAGGATCTCGGGGCCGGTGATCAGCTCGGCGGAAGAGAACAACTGCTCGGCGCGATTCTTGTTGCCATCGGCGATCGCGCCGGCAGCCTTGTCGAGGAGATCCGCAGCATCGCGCAGCAGCTGCGCCTTCTCACCGGCGGGTCCGGCGGCCTTGGCCTGCGGAGCCTTGACCCCGTCACCCTGAGTGGTTACGGCTTTGACATCTTGTGTCGGTCGCGGTCCGGGCTTGCAGTCGTAGTAACACTCTTCGAATTTGCCGGTGGTTGGATGCGGTTTGCTCGAAGCCGAGCAAGCAGCGCTGAGCGCCGCCATCACGAGTACAAGACCACGAAGTCTCATCCGCCGGATTGTACTCGTCGCGAGCCGTTTCTGATCGATCGGTGCTAGGGTCCCCCGAAGATTTCGGAGTTTTCTTATGGTGTTCGGTCTGTTTTCCAAAGAGCGAGGTCTCCAGAAGACCATCGAGAAGGCGACGAACAAGCTCGCCCAACAGCCCGACCGCTGGAGCGCTCTCGAGAGACTACGTGAAGACGCGAGCGACGAAGCGTTGTTCGGCCTGTGCAAGCGGTTCTCGATCACGAGCATGAAGGGCGTCGAGGACGAGCAAGAGAAGAACTGGGTCGTCGACGTCCTCGTCGAAAAGGGCGGCATGGCGCTCGCGCCGTGCGTCCGGTACATGAAGACCGCAGAGTCGCTCGCGTTTCCTCTCAAGGTCGTCGAGCGGGTCGCGGATCGCGAAAAGGTGCTGAGTGTCGTCGACGAGATCTTCGCGAGCGAGCAGCCCGGCTACGTGCGGATGCCCGAGCGGCGGATCGATGCGATCAAGTGGTTCGCGGAATGGAAGGGCGCGACGGACGACGAGGTGATCTCGCGTGTCACGCCGTACCTGACCGACTTCGACGAGAACGTAAGGTTCACCGCGATCGAGAGCTTCGCGACGCGCGATGCCAAGAAGATCGCCGGGCCGTTGATCGACGCCCTGCTCCGGCCCGAGGAAGAGTCCGGACGAATTCGCAGGACGATCGTCGAGGTTCTCGAGAAGACGAAGGCGCCGCTCGGCGACCGCGCCGACAAGGTCGCCGCGATGCTGTCGGGTCCGCTCTCCGACTACAAGGTCGAAGCCGGTACGGTCAAGAAGCGCTGATCGGCCTCACGATCTCCTAAAACTCCTCGCAGTGGCGTAGAACCTGTGACGTGGAAGCGACTGCAGAAGTGCTTGCAGAGGTCCCTCTGTTCGCCACGCTCGACGAGAAAGAGCGCGCGTTGCTGGCGGCGCGTGTCGATGTCGTCGCGATCGAAGAGGGCCAGACGTTGTTTTCGTACGGCGAACCCGGCGACTGGCTCGGCGTCATCAAGTCCGGCTGCGTGCAGATCACGGTCAAGACGAAGACCGGCGAGACCGTGTTCCTCGAGCGCGCCGACGCGGGCGACTTTTTCGGGGAGATCTCGCTACTCGATGCGGGACCGCGAACCGCCTCGGCAAAGGTCGTCAAGTCCGGCGAGATGATCGTCGTCGACCGAGAAGATCTCGACGAGCTGTTCCGGATCAAGCCTCAGGCGGCGCTCAACTTTCTGATCGCGACCGGCAAGCGGCTCCGCGCTTCCGCGCAGCTCCTGCGCAACACGGTCGCCCGCAACGTCTACGAAGAAGAGGAACAGAAACAGAACTTCGTCCAGCGCGCCGCGGACTGGGTGGCGAACTTCTCGGGCAGCCTGACGTTCCTGATCCTTCACGTCGTGCTGTTCGCGATCTACATCCTGTTCAACGTAAATCTCTTTGTGGTCGGCGACTTCGACGCGTTCCCGTTCGGCTTTCTGACGATGGTCGTGTCGCTCGAAGCGATCATCTTGTCGACGCTCCTCCTCTACAGCTCGAATCGGCAGGCGAGCCGTGACCGGATCCGAAGCGACGTCGAGTACGAGGTCAACCTGAAGGCCGAGCTCCAGATCCAGCACATGCACGAGAAGATGGACGAGTTCCACACGCAGATCCTGAGTCGCCTGGACGCCATCGAAGGCCGGCGCAAAGTGCCGTCGTAGGTTGTCGATCTCGCGGCGGTTAAGTGTGGTAAACGGTCGTCCCGATGCCACGTCGGAAGGATCTCAAGTCGATCCTGATCATCGGGTCCGGGCCGATCGTAATCGGCCAAGCGTGCGAGTTCGATTATTCGGGCACGCAGGCGTGCAAGGCGCTTCGTGAAGAGGGCCTGCGCGTCATCCTGATCAACAGCAATCCCGCGACGATCATGACCGATCCGGAGCTGGCCGATGCGACCTACATCGAGCCGCTCACGGTCGAGGTCCTCGACAAGGTCCTCGCGAAGGAAAAGCCGAGCGCGATCCTGCCGACCCTCGGCGGGCAGACCGGGCTCAACCTCGCGATGGCCGCGAGCAAGGCGGGCCTGCTCGAGAAGCATGGTGTCGAGCTGCTCGGCGCGACGATCAAGACGATCGAGATGGCCGAGGATCGCGAGCTGTTCAAGCAAGCGATGACGCGGATCGGCCTCGAGTGCCCGAAGTCGCGGCTCGTCACCTCGGTCGCAGAAGCGCGCGCGGTGATCGACGAGATCGGCTTCCCGGCGATCTTGCGGCCTTCATTCACGATGGGCGGCTCGGGTGGAGGCATCGCGTACAACCGTCCCGACTTCGATCGGATGGTCCAGTTCGGGCTCGATCAGTCGCCGGTGCACTCGATGCTCGTCGAAGAGAGCGTGCTCGGCTGGAAAGAATTCGAGCTCGAGGTCGTTCGCGACTCGAAGGACAACGCCGTCATCATCTGTTCGATCGAGAACATCGATCCGATGGGCGTGCACACCGGCGACTCGATCACCGTCGCTCCGGCGATGACGCTGACCGATAAGGAATATCAGCGGATGCGCGATGCCGCGATCGCGATCCTTCGCGAGATCGGTGTCACGACCGGCGGCAGCAACGTGCAGTTCGCGGTCGATCCGGCGACCGGTCGGATGCTGATCATCGAGATGAACCCGCGCGTGTCGCGCAGCTCCGCGCTCGCATCGAAGGCGACCGGGTTTCCGATCGCGAAGATCGCCGCGAAGCTCGCGATCGGCTACACGCTCGACGAGCTCACGAACGACATCACGCGCGTGACACCCGCCTCGTTCGAACCGACGATCGATTACGTCGTCGTCAAGTGGCCGCGCTTCGCGTTCGAGAAGTTTCCGTCGGCGAAAGCCGTGCTCGGTCCACAGATGAAATCTGTCGGCGAGGCGATGGCGATCGGCCGGACCTTCCGCGAGGCACTCGGGAAAGCGATCCGCTCGCTCGAGACCGGACGCGCGGGGTTCGATCTGCCGCTGCAAGCGCTCGGCGATGACCTGCCGAACCTCGAGCGCGCGATCGCGATCGCGACACCGGATCGGTTGTTTCAGGTCGGTCGCGGCTTTCAGCTCGGGCTCACGGTCGAGCGCGCGCACGAGCTGACGCGGATCGATCCGTGGTTCCTCCATCACATCCGCGAGGTCGCGATCGCCGAGACCGCAGCTGCGCAGGATCCGACGAAGGCGCTCGGTCCCGATCTCCGCCGGCTCAAGCGAATGGGCATGAGCGACCGCAGGCTCGCCGTGCTCACCGGCTCGACTGAAGCGTCGGTCCGGCAGGCGCGCCACGTCGCCGGCATCCGGCCGGTCTACAAGCGCGTCGATACGTGTGGCGCCGAGCTCGAGAGCTTCACGCCGTACATGTACTCGTCGTACGAGGATCAGTGCGAGTCGAATCCGACCGATCGCCGCAAGGTGATCATCCTCGGCGGCGGCCCGAATCGGATCGGCCAAGGCATCGAGTTCGACTACTGCTGCGTCCATGCGGCGATGGCGCTCCGCGAAGAGGGCATCGAGTCGATCATGGTCAACTGCAACCCCGAGACCGTGTCGACCGACTACGACACCTCGGATCGCCTCTACTTCGAGCCGCTCACCCTCGAAGACGTGCTCGAGATCTGCCACCTCGAGAAGCCGTGGGGCGTGATCGTGCAGTTCGGCGGTCAGACGCCGCTCAAGCTGGCGCTACCGCTCGCGGCCGCCGGCATTCCGATCCTCGGCACGAGCGCCGACGCGATCGATCGGGCCGAAGATCGCGAACGGTTCGGTCAGGTGATGGCCAAGCTCGCGCTGCGCGCACCGCGCTGGGGCATCGCCCGCAGCCTCGACGAGGCACGCCAGGTCGCGAACGAGATCGGGTTTCCCGTGATGGTGCGCCCGAGCTACGTGCTCGGTGGCCGTGCGATGGAGCGCGTGTACGACGCGCGCGGTCTCGAGGACTACTTCGAACGGTTCCTGATCGCCTCCGGTGGTGCACAGCGCACGAGCTCGGGCCCCGGAAATGCCGAGAGCGCCGCGGTCGGCTTCCCGCTGCTCGTCGATGAGTTTCTCGCCGATGCGGTCGAGCTCGACGTCGACGTGGTCGCCGACAAGACCGGCGCGGTCGTGGTCGCCGGCGTGATGGAGCACATCGAAGAAGCCGGGATTCACTCCGGTGATTCGGCGTGCTCGCTGCCACCGTATTCACTCCCCGCCGACATTCGCGACGAGGTGAAGCGCCAGGCGCGGATGCTCGCGACCGAGCTCGGCGTCCTCGGCCTGATGAACGTCCAGTTCGCGGTGCTCGGCGGCGAGATCTACGTCCTCGAGGTCAACCCGCGCGCGTCGAGGACCGTCCCATTCGTCAGCAAGGCGATCGGCAAACCGCTCGCGAAGATCGCGGCGAAGGTGATGGCGGGCCGCACGCTCGCCGAGCTCGGGATGACCGAGATCGAGCCGCGGCACGTCTCGGTCAAAGAGGTCGTGTTCCCGTTCGTCAAGTTCGAGGGCGTCGACACGATCCTGGGGCCGGAGATGCGTTCGACCGGCGAGGTGATGGGCATCGACTCCGATTTCGCGCGCGCGTTCGCGAAGAGCCAGCTCGCGGCCGGGATGCGGCTGCCGACGAAGGGCGTTGCGTTCCTCAGCGTGCGCGAGGTCGATAAACCTGGGATCGCCGAGGTCGCGCGCCGGCTGGTGAACCTCGGGTTCACGCTGGTCGCGACCCATGGCACCGCGGGCGTCCTGCGCAAGGCCGGCCTGGCCGTGGACGGCATCAACAAGGTGGCCGAAGGTCGCCCGCATTGCGTCGACGCGATGGACAATCACGAGATCGACTTCGTGATCAATACGACCGAAGGCGCGCAGGCAATCCTCGACTCGACCTCACTTCGCCGCGCTTGCCTGATGAACGGAATCGCGTACTACACGACCCTGCGTGCCGCGCGCGCCGCTCTCGAAGCGATCGCCGTCGAGAAGCGCGGCGACATGCGCGTCAAAGCGCTGCAGGGCTACGCGGAGTAGGCGTTCAAACTTTCACACCTACACGAAATCGGCCCAGATCGTCAGCGTTTGCCAGCGGAGGAGCCTTCGGAGCGTGCCCCCGGCGGAAACCGAGGTGGGATACAATCGTGCCGTGTCCGCCACGGGGGAGGCTGCACCGCGCCTGACAAGGCTCGGGCGCTACGAGCTGATCACGAGGATCGGCCAGGGTGGCATGGCCGAAGTGCAGCTCGCGTTGCAGCGAGGTCCCGCCGGTTTCGAGAAGCTCGTCGTCGTCAAGCTCGTGCACGAGAGTCTCGCGACCCAGAAGGCGTTCGTCGACATGCTGCTCGACGAAGCGCGCGTCGCCGCGCTCGTCAAGCACCCGAACGTCGTCGATATCTACGACCTCGGACAGGCCGACGGCCGCTACTTCATCGCGATGGAGTACCTCGAAGGAGAGCCGCTGCTCGCCGTGTTGCGCGCGGGGCGCGAAGGGAAACGCCTCGATCCGCTGTCGACGAGCCGGCTCATCGCGGATACCGCGGAAGGGCTCGATGCCGCCCACGAGCTCCGCAGCATGTCGGGAGAGGCCCTCGAGCTCGTTCACCACGACATCTCGCTCGGCAACATCGTCGTGCTCTACAACGGACAGGTAAAGCTCGTCGATTTTGGCGTCGCCAAGGCGACCCAATCCGCGTCGACGAAGGCGAAGGTCCAGGGCAAGTTCAGCTACATGGCGCCCGAGAAGCTACGGGGCGCCTCCGGCGACAGGCGGAGCGATATCTTTTCGCTCGGCTGCGTGATGTGGGAGGCGTTGACGCTCAAGCGCTTGTTCAAAGGAGGAAGCGACGCCGAGACGATGAATCAGATCCTCGAGATGAGGATCCAACCGCCCTCGCAGGTCAACGGCGACGTACCGGCCGAGCTCGATCCGATCGTGATGCGCGCACTCGCACGCGATCCGGCGAAGCGTCAAGCCACGGCCAAGCAGCTCGGCGTCGAGCTCGAAGAGGTGCTGCGCACCCGAGGCTATGGCGCGAAGAATGATCGCGTCGCGAAGTACATGCAGGAGACCTTCAAGTCGCACATCGACGCTCGCAAGAAGCTCGTGCAAGAGGTGGTCTCGAAAGGCTCGGCCAGCCGCGAAGTCGTCGATGCCGCGTTCAGCCCGATGCTCGGAACCGGATCGCCGGTGCCGGCCGTCGGGGGCGAGTTTGTCTCGGCCTCCGCCGCGGGAAGCGGCGCCCTGCGACCACCGATGCTTCCGAAGGTGGCTCCGGCGCGCCTCGTGGAGTCGAGTGGCGTTCCGTTGCCGGGCAATACGTTCTCGGACTCGAGCAAGCCGACCGTGATCAGCGCGCCGCTCTTCGAGGTCGCCGCGGATGAGGAATTCGGGACGCAGCAATCGAAGATCATTCCGACGAGCGATGCTGCGCGGTTCTGGCAGAACCCGCGCAAGATCGCGATGGCTGGGAGCAGCGCGGGCGTCTTCCTCATGATGATCACCGTGATCGTGATCGCGGCAAGCCGCAGCACCGGAAGTCCAAGCGACGTCAAGCCGCTCGTCGAGGAACACCAAACGATCGACGCGGGCACGGTCGCCGGCTCCCCACCGGTTGCGATCACTCCAGATGCGAGCACCGACGCGAGTCGTTCCGGGGGTTCCGCAGTCATGCCACCGGAGATCGTCATCGATAATCCCGAGGACTCGACGGGTAAGAGCGTCGTGACGCATACGAATGGTAGCGGCAGCGGTGTGCCGGCGCATACGAATGGCAGCGGTGACCACACGATCGTGCGCAAACCACCCGCGCCCGTCGACAAACCGAGCGCGGAGGCCCTGTTCAAGCAGGGCCTGCAAGCGTTCGTCAAAGGTGACACCAAGGGTGCCCTCGCGATTCTTCAAAAGGCGAAGGCCGCGGGTCCTGGATACCCGCCCAGCTGGCGCTTGCTCGGCCAAGTCTACAAGAAGCTGGGCGATCGCAACGCAGCCAAAGCATCCTTTCAGCGCTACTTGAAACTCGATCCCAAAGCATCCGACGCTGACAAAGTCACCACATGGATAGACGAGCTATGAGCCGCGTCGTGATTCGCGGCGCGACCGTGATCGCCGTCTTGATCTTCTCGTTCACGGCGTTCGCCCGTTCGCACAAGGTGCTCGTGTTGCCGCTCGACGGAAACGCGGACACCAAGACGCGCGACAAGCTCACGGCCTCGATTCAGAAGCTTGCCCGTGTGCTGGACGGCGAGATCTCGCTCGGCACCACGACGTTCGCCGAGACGGCTGCGGCCGTCGGGTGCGATCCGACGCAAGCGATTTGCGTCGATCAAGTGCTCGCGACGCTCGGGGTCGACGAGATCGTGTGGGGGACGACGGTCACCACCAAGAATGGACAGCTCACCGTCTCGTTGCAACGAGGTGCGAAGGGCACCCATACGCGAGAGGCCAGCGCGACGATCGGTGTGCAGGATCCGCCGGAGAAGATCTCCTCGAGCCTGCTGCCCCTGTTTCAGCCCGAGACGACAGCTCCCACGGGTTCGAACACAACCGACAGGGGTGGTCCGGGCAGCAGTGCGGTCGAGGCCGTCGACAAGCCGCCGGACACGGGAAGCGACACGCTTCCCATCGCGCCCGCACCGGACGTCGACCACCACGATCGGAACGTCGGGATCGGTCTCGCCGTCGGCGGGGCTGCGGCTGTGGTCCTCGGCCTTGCGCTGTGGGCGAGCGAGGGAAGTCTGCAAGATCAAATCAACTCACACGCGACGCGGACCACGCAAGACATTGCCAACCTCCGGGCGCTCGAGGACCGTGCGAGCAAGTACGCTTGGAGCGGGAATGTGGCGATCGCGGTCGGCCTCGCAGTCGGCGGCTATGGCGCCTACCGCCTCTGGAACGACCACAAGGCGCGCGCGAACGCGCGGCTGGCTCCCGTTCACACCGAGCAGGGCGTCGGCGCAACATTCATCATCGAGGGTACGTGGTGAAGCTCAAACTGATCAGCGGGCTCGTCGTCCTGTCGGCTCTCGGCTGCGCACTGCTGTGGAGTTGCACGGTGGACCGGCCGTCCGACAAGCTCGCCTGCACCTCGGCGGCGCAATGTAGCGGCGGCCGGATCTGCAGCAATGGATATTGCGTGATCGGAACGCCGGACGCTGCGCTCGATGCACCGGCCGACGCGTTCGCCTGTCCTCCGGCATGCAATTCGTGTGAAGCCGCGACGGGCACCTGCAGGATCGACGGAACAGGCAGCGGAGCGATCACCTGTCCGAGCGGTTGGAACTGCGCGATCACCTGCTCGACGAGTGGAGCCTGCGGCGACATCACCTGCTCGGGGGCGAAATCCTGCGACATCCAATGTACGGCGGGCAATGCGTGCGGCAACGTCACGTGCGGCACCGGGCGGTGCTCGACGAAATGTACAGGCGCTCTTGCTTGCGGGACGATCGGTTGCGCCAATTCGTGTCGCTGCGACGTCACGTGCAATCCGATCCTCAACGAATGCGGCACGATGACGTGTCCTCCCGCGCCCGGACAGCATTTCTGCACGACCAACGGAAACACCGGTCAAGCCTGTTTTTCGAGCTACGCGAACGCCTGTCACTCGTGCTGATGGCTCTGAGCGCCGGGGCCGCCCCGGTACGGCCCTCGGCGGCAACAATCGGCCCTGCATGTCGGCAATCAGCGGCTGCAGCCATTGCTAGCCTCCGATGCTGAGGGTACGAATCCCTCGTCATGAGCGAAAAATTTCCCATGACCCCTGCGGGTTACGCTTCGATGAAGGCGCAGCTGTACAAGCTGAAGAACGTCGATCGGATCGCCAATAGTCGCGCGATCGAGATCGCGCGCGGCCACGGCGACCTCTCCGAGAACGCCGATTACAGCGCCGCCAAAGAGGAGCAAGGCCTGATCGAGGCCAAGATCCGCGAGCTCGAAGCAAAAACCGCCATGGCCGAGGTTATCGATCCAACCAAATTGTCGGGTGACCGAGTCAAATTTGGAGCGACCGTGACCATCGAAGACACCGAGAGCGGCGAGAAGCAGCGTTACGTGATCGTCGGCGAGCACGAAGCCGACATCAAGAAGCACCGGATCTCGGTCGGGGCTCCGGTCGCTCGCGCGCTGATCGGTAAAGAGGTCGGCGACGCGGTCACGGTGCAGAGCCCCAAGGGCAAGCGCGAGTACGAAGTCACTGCAGTCGAGTGGCTCGATGTGCCACCGCTCGAGGAGGTATCGTGAAGCGAATCGTTATCGTTTGCCTACTGATCGCGGCTTGCAGGCAAGGCAAGGGTGACCGATGTCAGGTCGAAGCCGACTGCCAAGCGGGTCTCGTGTGCAGCCGAGCAGGCACGTGCGACACGACGACCGGCAATGGCCTCGACGCGACGGTTCCCGATGCGCCCAAGGGCGACGCGAATCCGGGCGACTGAGCTCGAAGTAATCCAGCCGTCCCCGGCTTGACGGCAAAGCTCGTCGAGGCCACCTATTTGACCGACCGCGCGCACCGGAAGCCGACGTGCGCGAACCGCCGGTTCGGCGTGTACATGTTGAGGCCTAGGACGGGCATCCCGAACGGATCGCGGAGATTGGTCTGCGCGAGGAAGGCCGGTTGACGCCACGAACCGCCGCGCACGACGCGCGCGTCGTTGACGCCGCCATCGCGACGCGGATCCCAGCACCGGATCCCAGAGCCGTCCGACGTGCAGCCTTGGACGTCGTGATAGCCGAGCGTCGCGTCGGTGCCGCCTCGAGCGTCGGCGGTCCACTCGGCGACATTGCCGGCCTGATCCCGCGTCCCGACGCCGTTGACGCCCGGCGGACCCTCACCCCAGGGAAAGCTCCCAGGCGGTGCGAGCAACGCGAATCCGTCGGAGTCATCGGGGTCGCCCATGAACTGCACCGAGAGCTGTTGGCTCGACTGCACGCGATCGATCTCGCGCATCGGCTGGACGCGAGGTTGGCCGTGATTGAAGTCCTTCGGACGATCCACCGAGCTAACCTTGAGTGAGCTCGTCGGGCAGTGCCGATCGACGCCCGGAACCTCCTTCTCGATCCTCGCCCATGGCCATGACCTGCAATCGTCGCCCCGCGCCGCGCGTTCCCACTCCGCCTCGGTCGGAAGCCGACCACCGCGCCAGCGGCAGAACTCCTGCGCCTCCCACCACGTGACGTTGACCACCGGCCATTCGTCTCGGATGTAGCGTTCGTCGCCCGCGACGAGGGCGTCGAGGCTGCACGCGCCCGCCGCGACGCACTTGCGATAGTCGTGAACCGAAGCCTCATCGCGATCGATCGCGAACGCGCTGAGCGAAACGACTCGCTCCGGCATCTGATTCATCTCGTCGCGATAGCGATTGCAGAACGTCGTGGGGATGTTGTTGAGCGTCAGGAGCTGCGGCGTCGCCTGCAGATCATGAGTCTGAAAATATTTCTCACACTCGGATGCGGCAGTATCCGCGGCGTCCTCGTCGATGCCCATCGTGAAGTCGCCGGCCGCGAAGAACACTTCTCGCGGCGGTGGCTCTTCGATCCGGACGACTGCCCCCGGACGCTCACCGGCAGAGCTCACCCCGGACAGGGCAGCGAGCGCGAGCACCGGGATCATTCGCATCGCATCAATCGTGGCGCGAACCTAGCGAGCGAGCAACCATGCGAGCGCAGTTCGCACGCGTTCGGCGCTCCCCGGGGCTGCCGACGCGATGGTTTCGAGCAACATGCCGCCGATCGCGTCGCGGCCGCGCCTTCCGGCGAGCTGGATCAGCGCGACCGTCCGGACATCCGGCGAATCGTCGGAGATCGCGAGGCGCCCGAGAACCTCGTCGTCATCGATCGCGGAGGCGGCCGCGCGACGAACCGCAGGCGCGGAGTCTCGAGCGGCACGCGCGGCGAGCTGTGCGCGATCGGCCGGCGCCGCCGGCGCAGCCGCAAAGGACGCCCACGCGGCTGCACGCACATCGGGATCGCGATCGTCGATCAGCGTGCGCAGATCCGCGTCGGACTCGGAAGGCAGCGCCGTCGCAAGCGCCGCTGCATAAGCAGCACGAACGTCCGCGGCCGGATCTTCGGCGGCGTGGACGAAGCGCGTCGGCTCGAACGCGACCAGCTTCGCGATCGCACGTGACCGCACGGCACGATCGCGATCGCGACTCAGCTCTCGAATCCGCGAGCCGGCAGTGGCGGGGATGTGCACGATCGGCGCCGCCACCGCGCAGGTCGCACGAACCGTGGCGTCGCGATCGCGGAGGCCTCGCTCGATCCAGGGCCACGCAGCCTCCGCGGGATAGCCCGCAAGTGCTGCACACACCGCGGCGCGAGTGCCCGGATCGCCGTCGCGAAACCAGGTCGCGAGCTTGCTCGTGAGGTCGGTCACCGGTGCGAGCGAAAGCGCCTGGAGTGCGATCGCAGGTGGTGCCGGATGGTCGGCATCGAGTAACGCGCGGATCGCGGCTCCGGCATCGGCACCCCGACCTAGCGCGACCAGCGCACGGGTCTCGGCGAGCGCGAGTCGTTGATGCTCCGGAAGATCGACCGGAAGTTGCTCGAGGAGGCGCTGGGCCGCTTCGCGATCGCCGAGCGCGGCGACCGCAGCGATCGCGGTCATCCGAAGCTCGGCGTCGTTCGTCACCGTGAGGAGTGCGCGCACGTCGGATGCGAGCTCGGACAGGCGCGTGCGGCCGATCGCATCGACCGCGGCCCGGCGTACAGCGCCATCCGCGCTGCCGAGGGCCTCGTGTAGCGCCGCGACCATCAGCGAGTGGGTGACCGCCTCTCGATCAGGAGCGTGCACGTCCGAGATCGCGATCCGATGCGCGGCACGTGTGAGCTCGCCGCTGCGAATCCAGCGCTCGACGACGGTGGCGAGCGGCGACATCACGGTCACGATTTCCGCCGTCGCGGGACCTGCCTGCCTGCGATCGCGTGCGAACAGCCAGCGCAGATGCAGCCGGTCGTCATCGGATAGCAGATCTTGCGGAGGCGCGGCGAGCGGGGCGGCATCCGCGATCGCCTCGCGCACGGCGCGATCGAAGTCCGGGTTACCGGACGTCGCCAGCTCGAGCGCGACGACCCTGCCCGTCTTGTCGACGGTGATCTCGGCGGTCGCGCCGAGACTCATCCGATTGAGCGCATGGCTCTGCGGCAAGCGCAGCCGGCAGTCGTCGAGAAACTGCCCCCACCCTGGTTGCAGTTGCATCGCAACGGACGTCAGGTACGCCGCACCAGGGGCTTTCGGATCGATCGGGGTCGGCGGTAGCAGCCGCGGCGCCGGCAATTGCGGCAACACCGGCTCGGCGACGCTCGGGTGTCCGCACGCAGCGAACACGATGAAGGCCATGGCGACCGAGCTCCGCACCGTACCAACGATAGCAGCGGTACGGTACGTGTTCGACCTCGGTACGGGCGGATCCCGACGGTTAGCGCGTAACGGTTCCTGCGGAAGACGTCGCGGTACCCGTGCTCGCGAGGTCTTTGGACTCGCGAAGCTTCCAACCATCGGGCTGTTTGACCCAGGTCTCTTCGCGACGTGGCGCAGACGGCGTGACCTGCGTGTACACGACAGCGCTATCTGCCGTGACGTGACCCATACTTACGATCTCGCGACGTGCGCTACCGCCGTCCTTGTCGATCACGTCCAGGATCTCGTGTCGGACCGCCGCAACATTGACGTGTGGGCCCGCGGCCGTGTGGGCACATGCACTGGAGAGGACTAGTGAGAAGATGAAAGCTCGCATGCTTCAAGTAGACGCACGATCCGATCCATCGTGAAGACACAGGTCGGTCGCGAGATCAGCGGCACACGATCAGCGTCGCAGCTGTCGCACTGCGACGACGCGAGTCGCGCTGTCGCACTGCAACGAAGTGCGTTGCGCTCTTCTTAGTCTGCGCCGAGCGCATCGACGGGCGGGGCGTCGACGCCGGCATCACCGGGGACGTTATACGTGACGGTTGGATTCGAGATCCCAGCGCCCGAGAACACGTCGAACTGATGCGTGAACACGGCCGATCCCGATCCGTCCTGACCGACCACGAGCAGCGTGCCCGGCCCGAACGGCACCATCTGCACGGACTGCGGGAACTGTTCGGTGAGCTCGCGGCATGGCCTGGGACCTGTGCCGTCGAGCTTTTGGTTCGTATCGGTCTTCTGCGTGACGACCTGGCCGCCGATCGTCAGGGTGAATAGCTGCGAGACGACCGGCGTCGATGCCATCGCACACGACATGCCCGCCCAGCTGATCCGGAACAAGAACGTGCCGGTGAAGGTTCCGATCCACGACGTCCACGGCACGTTGATCGAGACGGACGTGTTGTTGCCGACCGTCGCGGCCTGCACCATGCCGGTCGCGGGCACGCTGACCACCGGGTTACCACCGAAATCACGCGGCGTCACGGACACGCTGTACGTGTCGCTCGGCAGGCCCTGGAACGTGACCTGCTGGACTCCGCAGTCGTCGTCGGCGGTATGGACGACGCCCATCGAATCCGTGACCTCGACGTGGACCTTCCCGACGCCGAAGTCGACACACGAGTCGCTGTCGAACTGCCACTCCGGGTAGTGATCGAACACCCACTTGACGACGGTGTTCGCCTGCGGATCGCAGCTCCCCGTCGGACACGGATCGGGCGTGGTGGTGCCACCACACGACAGCAGCACCGCAACGCCGATCGTCCCCACGAGCACGCCCACAGATGCTAGCGAGCGAGCTCTGGTCACGCAGAAACCTCCCCACGAATGTGAAGGCCGAGATGCCGGCGCACCGCGAAGTACGGCTCGCTCACGGCATACGAGAGCAGATCGCGCAGCCGCTCCTTGACCGACATGCTCGACAGGCTCGCGCTCTCGGTCGCGATGCCCTTCGCCGCCGTCTCGAGATCGTTCGCGACGATGAACCCGACGCGATTCGCGGTGAGGTCGGTCGCCGCGCGCCACGACGAGAGCAGCCCGTTACCGACCCGTCCCGACAGCTTGATCGACAGCTCGCCGACTTGCTCGAGCATCGGTCCCGGGATCTGCTTCATCAGAGCCGAGGCCATCTTCCGCGAATCCTCGTGGAGCACCTCGAACGGCGAACCGTCGTGCGACTGCAGCTTTGCGCCGCCGGCAAGCAGGGCCGCCCCGAAGGCTTGTTCGAGCTTCGGCAGCGTGCCGACCGCGAGCGTCACGAACCGCTCCGGCCGCAGATACGCCATCCGCTTACCGACTTCGAACGCGAGCTCGCGCTCGTCGGTCTTGCCGAGCAGCTGCGCACCGATCAGGAGCGACGGCACGAGCTTCTGACGCTCGGCCCCGAGCCCGACCGTGTTGGCGACGCGCAGACCGTCGCCGGCTTCCTGTAGCCACACCATCGGTGCAGGATCGATCGCGAGCACGCCGCTGACATACTTGACGATCCGGCTGACGGCCCGTGGATCGCGATCGAGATCCGCGCGCGTATCCGGCGAGAGCCCGAACGCCGTGATCGGCTGCGCGGTGCCCGCGGCGATCGCGTTGAGCGTCGAGCTGAAGATCGCCCCAACGTGGCGGTCTTCTCGTGGATGGATGATCGACTTCTGCCATAGCTCCTCGGTGAGCCGCCGCGGTGCCGGTGTGAACTGGCGCGGACGGAACCGCTCGTACAGGACGCGCTCTTCGTCGGACGCAGCGCCGAGGAACACGAGCGCTTGCGCGACGCACCACGCCTTGTCCATCTCGTGCTCTGCGCGATACAGGCTCGCCAGCGCCTTGTAGAGCTCGACGCGATCCGGCGCGTGACCGAGCAAGTACTGGAGCTCTGCGATCGCCTCGTGACGCCGCGCCTCGCCGGCCTCGAGATAGAGGTCGGCGAGTTGCTCGTGCCGAGCCACGTCATCGGGTGCGAGCTCGCACGCGACTTGATAGGCCTCGGTCGCCGCCTCGGTGTCATTCAGGTGATCGAGGCAGATGTCGCCGAGCTTGGTCCACAGCTCGAGCAGCTTGTCCGGCGGCGCGTCTTCGCCGACCCGCTTGAGCTGGCGGCGATACGCACGCGCGAGGTTCTTCCAGTCCTTGCGCTCGGTGAGCAGCTTGTCGATCGCCTCGAACGCCTTGGGCGTCTGCGGCGCGTCGTCGAGAGCAGCGTGAAGCTTGTCGACCGCGAGCTCGACATCGCGCAACTCGTCGCGTGCGATCACGGCGGCCGTGTAATGGAAGCGTGCGCGGCGATCCGGCGACTCTTCCAGTGCAGAGAGCGCGTCGAGGGTCTCGACCGCGCGCTTCCACTGCCGCTGCTCGGTCAACGCTTCGAGCAGCTTGTGGAGCAACACGCGCGAGGCCGGCGCGATCTTGAGACCTTCTTGATACGCGTCGCTCGCCGAATTGACGTCCTTGATCCGCTCGCGCCAGATATCGCCGATCTCTTCGAACAGCTTGGCGCGGTTGAAGTCGGTCCCCTCGCGCTTCGACTGCGCCTCGATCTGTGCGCGCTTCGCGTCGGTGACGATCCGCCACTCGCCACGCGCACCACCGAGCTCGACCATCGCCTCGAGCGTTGGCTCGTGCAGCGGCTCTTTCTCGAGAGCGCGGCGATAGCTGATCTCCGCTTTCTTGTCTTCCCCGAGTGCGCGCGACGCAACGCCGAGCCGATACCAGATGTCTGCGACCTGCGCGTCGGTGATTCCCGTGCGATGCCGCGCGAGGAGCTCGCGATAGCGCTTGTCGACTTCTCGCCACTGCTCGTTCGCCGCTTCGCTGCCTTCGTTCGCCTTGGCCTCGATCATGAGGACGGCCGCCAGGCCGATCGCCGCATCGAGACTGTCGGGGTTCGCTTCGACCGCGAGACGATAGTGCCGCGACGCCTTCTCGGTCCGATGCAGCACCTCGTACGCCTTGCCGAGCTGCGCCTGACGACGCGAGCGCTCGACCTTGTCGACCCCGGCCTGGCCTTCTGCCTGGCGCGCGAGCATCTCGAGCACGGGCAACGCGTCATCCCAGCGCTTCGCCGCGATCAGACGATCTGCAACGCGCTGACCCGCTTCGACGTGATCGGGATCGAGCTTGAGCACGCGTTCGTAGAGATCGAGCGCGCGGGTGGAATCGCCGAGCCGCGCATCGACGATCTGCGCCGCGTCCCACAGCAGCTGGATCCGCTCGGTGCGGCTGCCGCTGGCGCCTTCGGCGCGCTGGAACATCTCGACCGCTCGCTCCCAGTTGCCGCGCTTCTCTTGCAGCGCGCCGAGCGTCTTGAGCGCCGGCAGGTTCTCGGTGTCGAGCGAGAGCGCCTTCTCGAGATGACGAGCAGCGAGCTCGGGATCGAGCAGGTTCTCGGACGCGATGCGACCGGCCTCGGCATAGAGCGCCGCGCCTTTGTCGCCTTCGAGTGCCGCATGACGAACCAGCGTGTCGACCGCGCGGTCGAACGTCTTCGTGCGCACGTAGAGCCGCGGCAACACGGAGAGCGCCGTTCGATTGGTCTCGTCGATCGCGACGACGTTCATCAGGCTGTCGATCGCCTGGTTTGGATCGTCGAGCTCGCGCTCGAACAGCTGCGCGGACTCGAGATAGAGCTCCGTGCGCTGGGCGGGCGTCTTCGACGCGGCGATGTGCCGCTTGTAGAGCTCGACGAGATCTTTCCACTTCGACTCCGCCTTGAGGACGCGCGCGAGCCCGCGATAGGCATCGTCCGCGTTCGGATCGGCAGCGAGCAGCTTTTCATACGTGGTGATCGCGCGTCCGGCATCGCGATCCTCGAGCTCGGCGGCGAGCTTGCGAAGCGTCGCGAGCTTCTCGCCTTCGGGCGCGACCTGACCGAGGCGCTCCATCGTCCGCAGGTAGTCTTCGGTGCGGCCGGTCTTGTCGTAGAGATCGACGAGCGACTTGAGCGCGGCGGCATCGCTGCCGTTCGCGGCGACCGCGGCCTCGTAGCGCTGGATCGCGCCTTCGAGATCGCCGAGCTTCTCCTGGCGAAGCTGAGCGAGCTCGCGACGAATCGCGGCGGCACGGCCGGTGTCGTCGGTGAGCTCCGCGCGGCGATCGAGGACCTTCGCGAGGCTTGCCCACTTCTCATCACGGCGATACAGCCGCTCGAGCGCGGCGAACGCGTCGTCGCTGTTCTCGTCGAGATCGGCGGCCGCTTGATACGCTTCGATCGCCTTCGCGGTCGATGCGAGCTGACTCTCGGACAGATCGCCGAGGCCGAGCAACAGATCGACCTTGGTCTGAACATCGGTCTCGATCTCGGCATGCGCGCGCAGCGTGTCGGCGAGATCCGACCACTTCTGCTGCTTGCGCTGCGCCTCGGCGAGGCCGAGGTGCGCGGTGCGATTGCTCGGATCGAGCTCGAGCGCGCGGCGCAGCGACGGCAACGCGTAGTCGGCGCGATCGAGCTTGGTCGCGTACCAGTTGCCGAGCCGGGCCCACCACTTCGAGGCGAGCTTCGGATCGGTGGCGTCGGTCGCGATCTCCGATGCTTCGGCCACGAGGTCGGCCCAGCCGCCGGTTGCAGCAGCGAGCCTCTCGGCGCGGAGCGCGGCGTCGTCGTCCTCGGGCGCGACCTGACATGCGGTCGTTACGGCCTCGAACGCGCGGCGGAGGTCGCCAACTTCGGCCTCGTAGATCTCGGCGAGCTGCAGCAGATAATGCGCGCGCTCGGCGGCTTCCGCGGCTTCGACCTTGCCCAGCAAGACCTCGACCACGGTGTCCCATTGCTTCTCGCTGCGTGCACGCCGCTCGATCAGCTCGAGCGCATCGCGTGCTTCGGCGGCTTCCTCACCACCGTCGGCGAGCATCATCGTCCAGCCTTCGACATCATCGGCGTCCGGTCGCGTGCGCGCGAGCGTGACGCTCGACTTCGCGCAAGCCTGACCGAGCTCTTCGAGCCAATCGATCACGCTTCGCTCGGCGACCTCATCGCCGCCTTTGCCGGCGAGGTTCACGACCTCCATGTGGTGATCGGCCATCAGCTCGTCGACCGTCACCGGTCCGACGCCTGCGCCGAGGAAGTAGTGCGTGCCGCGAGGCGGCTCGAACATACCGAACACGCGATCGAGCAGCGCCGACAGATCGGGATCGCCGTAGCGGAACCCGACGAACACCAGCGAACCCTCGACGTAGAGCTTGCGCGCGTACTCGCGAAGATCGACCGCGCGCGCGAGTGCGCGGCGCACCGAACGCGGCGTCACGACGTACGTGTCGAAGTTGCCGAGCATCTTGACGAGCGTCCGGCGCCGCGGCGACAGCTCGCCGAGCTCCTGGTACGTCACGATCCGAGCGGGCGGCCATTCATCGGGAGACTGGGTCTCGAACGCGTGCTCGAGAATGTCACCGGGAAACGTCGTCCAGACATGGCGAAACGGCAGCTTCGCGAGCGCGGCCGGTAGCGGCGGCACGTCGGTGGGAGCGGCCCAGACTTCTTGGACGATCCGGTCGCAGGTCTCTTCGCCGAGAGAACGGGCGAGGAATCCGACGGCCCGGACGAGGTTGCCTTTGTGAAGCAGCTTCTCGAGGTCCTTGGTGGCCGCGTCGTCGCCTTCGCGACCTCGCGTGTCGAGCGCCTTGGTCATGCGCTCGAGCAGGTGTTTCCAGCTCGGTACTCCGATTCCCGCACCGACGACGAGGGCGGCTTTGCCCGTCCGAATCTGCTCGATGAGAGTCTCGGGGATCGTGTGCTCAGGCATCCTAAACCCCCATTGCTCTTTGTAGTTGTGCGCGGGACCCTATCGAGGGTGTCCGGTAGCGTCAAGCACCGAGTTCACGAGGCGCCCCGAGCCAGCAAACGTAAGGTGATAGGCTGCGCGCGGGTTGCGTCTTCGCCAGAAGATCACGATCGCGTTCTTCCTCGTCAGCTCGCTCGTCAGCGTGCTGCTGGCGGTGTTCCTGTATCGGTTCATCGAGCGCCAGCTCGAGGGCGAGCTCCGTGATCGGCTGAGAGACATTGCTCACATCGGCGCCCGCTCGGTCGAGGTCGACGCGTACCAGCGCCTCGTCGCGCAGTTCGGCACGCTCGACGACAAGCAGGTCGCCTCGGTCGAGCACTCGCCCGAGTACAAGGAGCTCTACGCGCATCTGAGGATGATCCGCGCTGCCGAGCCGACGCTCGTACACTACGCGTACCTCCTGGCGCCGAGCGACGATCCCGACAATCCAAGGTTCGTCGCCGATGCCGACGTCCTCGAGCTCGATGACAAGCTCGCGCGCGGCGAGGCGCTGCCGAAGGGTGAAGAAGTCTCGCACTTCAACCAATCGTACGATGTCTCGCAAGTGCCCCTGCTCAAGCAGGCGCTCGTCGACTGCACGACCCAGTCCGAGCCCGGCTTCGTGTGGGATCCGGCGTTCAAGGTCAGCTCGGTGTCGTCCTACCAGCCGCTGTCCGATGATGAAGGCAACGTCCTGCGCGACGCGAAAGGCCGCTGCCTCGGCGTGCTCGGCGTCGATATCACCGACCGCAAGATGCGCGTCGCACTCGATGAAGCCGGTGGTCTCGCGATCAAGATCTCGCTCGCGATGATTGCTCTCGCACTGCTGGTCTCGATCGCGATGGGCACGGTCCTCACGCGATCGATCGTGGCGCTGTCATCGACCGTCAAGCGGTTCGCGGACAAAGACTTCTCGGCGCGATCGCCGAACCTCCCGCGCGATGAAGTCGGCCAGCTCGGCGCAAACTTTAACGAGATGGCCGCGACGATCCAGCTCCACAGCGAGCACCTCGAGGATCTCGTCAACCTGCGCACGAGCGAGCTCACCGCCGAGAAACAGACCTCGGAGCGGCTCCTCCTCAACGTGTTACCGGGACCGATCGCCGATCGCTTGAAGAGCGGCGAGAACCTGATCGTCGATCGGTTCGAGAACGTCTCGGTGTTGTTCGCCGACCTCGTTGGCTTCACGTCGATGTCGGCGCACACGTCGCCCGAGGCGCTCGTGACGATGCTGAACGATCTGTTCAGCCTGTTCGACAAGCTCGCCGAGCAACACAGCCTCGAGAAGATCAAGACGATCGGCGACGCGTACATGGTCGTCGCCGGCATCCCGCAGCCGCTCGCGGATCACGCCGTCGCGATGGCGCACATGGCGATCGACATGATCGACGGGATCGCCGCGTACGCGAAGAAGGTGAACATGCCCCTGACGATCCGAGTCGGCATCCACAGCGGCGCCGTCGTCGCCGGCGTGATCGGCCGCAAGAAGTTCATCTACGATCTGTGGGGCGACACCGTGAACACGGCCAGCCGGATGGAATCGCATGGCGTGCCTGGGCGGATCCACGTCACCGAGACGACCTACCTCGCGCTTCGCCATCAGTTCGACTTCGAGGAGCGCCCGCCGATGGAGATCAAAGGCAAGGGCCTGATGAAGACCTACCTGCTGATCGGCATCCTTCCGAAAGATCCCGCGCGCGCTTCGGCGAGCTCGATCGCGAGCTAGGTCATCCGCCGAGGATCATTCCGTAGACGATCCGGAACGGGATCCCGAGCAGCGTCAGCGCCGACAGCACGAAGCCGATCATCGCGCAGACCTGGACCATCGTGCGCTGACCCGGCGTGAGGTGTTTCCAAAACCGCTCGTTACCAGCCGATAGCGAGTTGAGGGCGTAGGTTCCGGAGATCACCGCGATCGCGATGAAGAAGTACGTGATGATGCCGACGAGCGCGATCTGCGCCCCGCACGCGGCGACGCCGCCGCCGAGGCCGCTCCACCCCGCCTTGACGATGTTGCCGGCCGCACGCTTGTCGGTATCCACGAGGTCGACCTTCGCGTTGCAGGCGGCGCATAGCGGCTGACCTTCGCTGGAATACAGGACGTCCGCCGTCGCCAACTTCGCACTACACCCACTGCAGATCGTGTCCATGCCGTGATCTACGCGAACAGGACGGCCTCGGCCAAGCCAAGAGCGTTACTTCTCGACTGGAGTGCCGCTCGATCGCGTCTTTCCGGGTCTTGGGCTACTGTCACCGGCTCATGCCGTCCGAAATCGCCGCCATCTACCGGGCGTCGAAGAAGAAGAAGGACATCAACTGGTTCACCGAGTGGGTCGCGCGCCCGCCGGCAGCGGTTGTTGTCTACCTCCTCAAGAACACGCCGATCACGCCGAATCAGGTGACCTTCCTGTCGGCTGCGATCGCCGCCGCGGCGTGCGCGATCATCGTGTTCTTGCTCGGCTGGGTCTGGCTCGTCGTCGCCGCACTCGTATTCGAGCTCTCGTTCGTGCTCGATTGCGCCGACG
>JAQBQF010000341.1 GCA_028287115.1 Myxococcales bacterium | reverse complement strand
CATCGAGCGCTGGACCGCGGTCGCGACCGGCGTAAGCCACTTTCGCACGATCACGCGCGACAACGTCCTCTCGTTGTATGGATTCGACGATGACAGTCGCATCGCGTCTCCTAACGACCCGCGCGCGGTGTTCTCGTACCTGCTCTGCCGCACCGTCGACGGTAAAGGCAACATCGCGCATTACACCTACGTCGCCGACGACTCCCTGGGAGTGGATCGGTCTCTCGCGCACGAAACGAATCGCACCGACGCCGTGCGCGCCACCCAGCGCTACCTGCAAGCGATCCGCTACGGCAACCTCCAGCCGTACTTCGCCGATGGCTCGGAGCTCGGAGCCGAGCCGCCGCTGCCCAGCGAATGGCACTTCCAGATCGTGTTCGACTTCGGGGACCACGATCCCGAGGCGCCGACGCCCGTGCCGGATCGTCCATGGCCGGTTCGTCCCGATCCGTTCTCGACGCATCGCGCGGGCTTCGAGATCCGGACGAACCGTCGGTGTCAACGCGTGCTCGTGTTCCACACCTTCGCCGAAGAGCGCGAGATCGGCAGGGACCTGCTCGTTCGATCGACCGACCTTCGCTACTTCGATCAGGACCATCCGCTCGATCCGCGAAACCCGATCTACTCGTTTCTCACCTCGATCACGCAAAGTGGCTACCGGCGCCAACAGGGCGGGTACCTGCGGCGATCGCTGCCGCCTCTCGAGTTCGAGTACAGCGACGCCGAGCTCCAGTCCGACGTGCTGGCTTTCGATCGCGAGAGTGTCGAGAACCTCCCGGAGGGCATCGACGGCGCGCGCTTTCAGTGGGTGGATCTCGATGGCGAAGGGCTCTCGGGCATCCTGTCGGATGTCGGCGGCGCGTGGGTCTACAAACGCAACTTCAGCTCGGTCAACCAGGTGCGTGCCCCGGACGGTCGCGTTGCCACGCTCGCACGGTTCGGCCCGCAAGAGACGATCGCGCGCCTGCCGTCGCACCGGGAGCTCGGTGGCAGCCAACGCCTGCTCGATCTGTCGGGCGATGGTCGGCTCGACGTCGTCGAGCTCGAGCCGCCTGTCCCAGGATTCTTCGAGCGCACCGACCATGCGAGCTGGCGACCGTTTCGCCCGTTCGCGTCGCGGCCGGATCTGCCGTGGTCCGAACCGAACCTGAAGCTGATTGACGTCACCGGCGACGGGCTTCCCGACGCGCTGCTCACCGAGGACGGAGTCTTCACGTTCTGGCCCTCGCTCGGCGAAGACGGATTCGCGGAATCGGAGCGCGTGCGGACGCCGTGGGACGAGGAGCGTGGACCGGCGGTCATGCTCGCCGACGGCACCGAGACCATGTTCCTCGCCGACATGACCGGCGATGGCCTGAGCGACATCGTTCGCGTGCGCAACGGCGAGGTCTGTTACTGGCCAAACCAGGGCTACGGTCGGTTCGGCACGAAAGTGACGATGGATGGCGCGCCGCGCTTCGTCGACGAGGCGGGCTTCGATCCGCGGCGCGTGCGCCTCGCCGACATCGACGGCTCCGGCACGACCGATCTGCTCTACATCGCCGACGACGGCGTCTACGTCTGTTTCAACCAATCGGGCAACGCGTGGGCCCAGCCGCAGCGCATCGCGGTGTATCCGACCGCGGACGCGATCAGCTCGGTGCAAGTGTTCGACTTGCTCGGCACCGGCACCGCGTGTCTCGTCTGGTCGTCGCCGCTACCCGGTCACGTCGCGACGCCGCTGCGTTACGTCGATCTGATGGGCCAGAAGCCACACCTTTTGACACGCTCGCGCAACAACCTTGGCGCCGAGACGCGCGTGAGCTACGCGCCGTCGACCAAGTTCTACGTCGCCGACGAGCTCGCCGGCACGCCCTGGGTGACGCGACTGCCGCACGTCGTGCATGTCGTCGCGCGCGTCGAGTCGTTCGACTACATCGGGCGCAGCCGGTTCGTGTCGCGCTACGCGTATCACCACGGCTACTTCGATGGCTACGAGCGCGAGTTCCGTGGCTTCGGCATGGTCGAGCAGTGGGATAGCGAGGAGCATCGCGAGGACACGGCGTTCCCCGAAGTCGACGACACGAATTGGGACCGCTCGTCGTGGTCGCCGCCGGTGCACGTGCGAAGTTGGTTCCACACCGGCGCATTCCTCGAGGCGCGCAGCGTGTCGCGGCAATACGCGCACGAGTACTGGGTCGAGCCGGCGCTGCGCCCCGACACGCGCGCGGCGGATCGTCGCGCGATGGAGCTGCCCGACAGCGCGATCACGTCCGACACGCCGATGACTGCGTTCGAGCTGCAGGAGGCGTATCGCGCGCTCAAGGGGCTCGCGGTACGCGTCGAGGTCTACGCGGACGACGGCTCGCCGCTCGCCGCCAATCCCTATTCCATCACCGAGACCAGCTACACCGTCGAGCGGCGCCAGTCGATTGGGCCGAACAAACACGCTGTGTTTTACGCGCATCCGCGCGAGGCGTTGACGTTTCACTACGAACGTCAGCAGGACGATCCGCGCATGACGCACGACGTGACGCTCGAGACCGACCTGTTCGGCAATACAAAGCGTGCAGTCTCGATCGGCTATCCGCGACGCGCCGGATATGTCGAGCCTGAGCCGACGCTGTCGGCGCAGTTCCGCGGCATGCTCGCGTACGACCAGACGCGGCTGCACATCGTCGCGACGGAGAACGGCTACACGAACGACCTCGCCGATCCGACCAAAACGCCGGACGTGCATCGCACGCCGATGCCATCGCGGACGACGACCTGGGAGTGGACCGGGCTCGCGCCGAAAACGAAGGGCACGGGCATCACCAACCTGTTCTCCTTCGGCGAGCTCGATGCGGCGTGGAGCAGCGTCGGTGACCTCGCGTTCGAGAACATCCCCCGGTCCGATGTCGACGGCAGCGGACAGCCCGCGGCCCCGCCGACGCGTCGCATGATCAAGCAAGCGCGCACGCTGTATCGCAAAGACGACCTCACTGCCTTGTGCGGCCTTGATGAGGTGGAGTCGCTGGCGCTGCCCGGCGACACGTTCACGCTCGCGCTGACCCCGTCGCTCGTCAGTCGCGTGTTCGGGACGCGCGCCCCCGACGCCGTGCTGCAGGGCGACGGTGGCTACGTCCACTTTCCGCCGCCGGACGTGCCGGCGCCCGCGCCCGACGCCAACTGGTGGCTCCCGACGGCCCGCGTGTTCTACTCGGCGGGGGACACCGATACGTCGGCGCAGGAACTCGCGGAAGCGCATACGCACTTCTATCTGCCGCGGCGGTCGGTGACGCCGTTCGGCGGTATTAGCCGCGTCTCGTACGCGTATGACCTCCTCCCCGAGACGACCGTCGATGCCGTCGGAAACACAATGACGGTGACGAACGACTTCCGGGTGCTGCAGCCGGCGCAGATCACCGACGCGAACGGCAATCACAGCTCGGTCGCACTCGATGCGCTCGGGCTCGTCGTCGGCACGGCGGTGATGGGCAAGACGACCGAGTCGCTCGGCGATTCGCTCGCTGGGTTCGTCGCCGATCTTGACGAGGTAATCATCCAGGCGCAGCTCGCCAATCCCCTTGCGAATCCCGCCGCCGTGCTCGGCAACGCGACTACGCGCCTCGTCTACGACCTGTTCGCCTACGATCGCACGCGCAACGATCCGCAGCCATCGCCGGGCGTCGTGTACACGCTCGCGCGCGAGACGCACGTTTCTGATCTCGCCGGCCGCGAGACACGCTACCAGCACGCGCTGTCATATTCAGACGGATTCGGTCGCGAGATCCAGAAGAAGGTGCTCGCCGAGCCAGGTCCACTCGTGCCGAGCGGGCCGCTGGTGACGCCGCGATGGATTGCTGCCGGCTGGACAGTCTTCAACAACAAGGGCAAACCGGTCCGCACGTA
>JAQBQF010000313.1 GCA_028287115.1 Myxococcales bacterium | reverse complement strand
GGCGTTCGCCTTCTGGGGCGGCGTCTACTGGATCTTCTTGATGAAGGATTTCGAGCTCTCGACGACCGTCTATCAAGTCGACGGCACGAACGGCACGATCAAGAGCACGACACCGGCGAGCGGGCGGACGATCGTCGGCGCCGGCGTCTCGACCTGCGCGCCCGTCGTGATCCTGTAATCCGTACTGCTGTCGTCCGCGAGCGATTCAGTACGTTGTTCGGTGCGGGTGTGAGAAGCTGATGGTGGTGGGTGGTCCTGACAAGACGGATGTGGAGGAACCCACCGAGGCGACCAAGCGCGAAGGGCAAGGCTCGCACCGCAAGCCGAGCGACGACAAAGAGCTCGCGCGGCTCGAGCGCGGAACACTTGTCGGTCGCTACGTCGTGCTCTCGGTCGTCGGCGAAGGCGGGATGGGCGTGGTCTACGCCGCGTACGATCCGGAGCTCGATCGCAAAGTCGCCGTGAAGCTGTTGCAGGCCAAGCCGTCGGGTGGCTCCGGTGGTGACCAGGCCTGGCTTCTGCGCGAAGCACAGGCGATGGCGCGCTTGTCCCATCCCAACGTCATCGCGGTCCACGACGTCGGCACGTTGCCGGGCGATCGCGTGTTCGTCGCGATGGAGCTCGTCGAAGGCGTGACGCTCCGAGCGTGGCTCAAGGCGACACCAAGGCCGTGGCGCGAGGTCTTGCAGGTGATGGTCGCGGCCGGCGCAGGCCTCGCCGCCGCGCACGCGGTCGATCTCGTGCATCGCGACTTCAAGCCAGACAACGTGCTCGTCGGCCGCGACGGACGAGTGCGCGTGATGGACTTCGGGCTCGCGAGACTCCGCTCCGACGACGAAGCGTCATCCAGCGCGATCGCCGATCATCGGATCGAAGCGAAGAGCCCGCTCTCGACGAGCCTCACGATCCTGGGCACGCTCGTCGGCACGCCCGCGTACATCGCGCCCGAGCTGTATGAAGGCAACCTGGCCGATGGGCGTAGCGATCAGTTCTCGTTCGGCGTCGCACTCTACGAGGCGCTGTTCCACATCCGCCCCTTTCCGAAAGACGCCCCGCGCCAGAAGCCGGCGCCACCGGACGTCGGGATCCCCGCGCGGCTGCAGAAGGTCGTGCTGCGATCGATCTCGCTCGATCCGGGTGAGCGGTTCGGCTCGATGCAAGCGCTGCTGTCCGAGCTCGAGGTCGTCGCCGCCCCACGCCGCAAGATCCTGATCGCGAGCGCCGTGCTCGCTGTTGCGATCATCGCGGTGGCCGGCGGGCTCGCGCTGTCGAGCTCGCGCGGCAAGCTCTGCAGGGGTGCCGATCGGCGACTTGTCGGCACGTGGGATCCGGCAGTCAAGCAAACGATTCGCCACGCGTTCGAGGCGACCAAGCTTCCGTTCGAGGCGACCGCGTTCGCTGGTCTCGAGCGCGCGCTCGACGGCTACACCGGTGAATGGACGAGCACGGTGGTCGAGAGTTGTGAGGCGACGCGGGTTCGCGGCGAGCAAACGGAAGAAGTCCTGACGCTGCGCCAGGCGTGTCTCGATCAGCGCCTCGACGAGCTCCGCGCGCTGACCCAGCTACTCGCAACCGCGGACGGCGATCTCGTCGAGAAGGGTGACAAGATCGCATCGGGTCTCGAGCCGTTGAAGCGTTGCTCGAACATCACCGCCTTGCGCGCCCCCGGCATGCCGCCGACCGAGCCCAAGGCCAAGGTCGACGAGATGTACGCGCAACTCGCCGAGGCAAAGGCCCAGCTCCTCGGCGGCCGCTATTTCCCCTCGATCGTCGCGGCGAAGAAGGCGAGCAAGCTCGCAGAGGAGATCCAGTTCGAGCCCGCGCGATCCGAGAGTTTGCTCGTCGCCGGAGCCGCGCTCGTCGGTGCGGGCAACTTCGAGGACTCCGAGACGACGTTTACCGAAGCAGTATGGGCCGGCTTGCGCAGCGGCCGCGATGATGTCCTTGCCCAGGCTGCGTTATCCGCGGCGGTCGTCGCGGCGCAGAGCCGCGTGGGAGAGGCGAAGATCTGGCTCGGCCTCGCGAGGACGGCCGAGTCGCGAGTCGGCCACGATCCGGGGCTCGAGCTGCGGCAACTTCAGGTCGAGGGTCTGGTCGCGGCATCCACCGGTGATCTCAACTCGGCAATCGACGCGCAGCAGAAGGCGCTCGCGGCGTCGGAGCGGGTCAACGGTCGCGATTCACCCGCGATGTGGACCGACGAAGAAGTGATCGGCGCGACGCTCGCCAAGGCCGGCGCGTACGAGAAGGCGACACCACACTTCGAGCGTGCGATCGCCTTGCACGAACGCAGCGTAGGACCCGATCACCCCGACATCGCATTGATCCTGACGACGCTCGGAGCTTGCTACGCGCACGCCGGCGACCCGCGCGCACGCAAGACCTACGAACGAGCAATCGAGATCCGCGAGAAGATCGAAGGACCGCAGAGCCCGATGCTGATCAGCACGCTCAACAACATGGCCGACGGCATGATCAAGTCCGGCGACACTGCCGGCGCACTCGTCTACCTCGATCGCGCCAAGCAGCTCGCGAAGACGCGCCTTGGCGAAGCCAATCCGCTGTACCACGCGGTCGCGACGACCCATGCCGAAGCACTCGCCGCGGCCGGGCACCTGACCGAGGCGCGTGCCGAGCTCGACGAGATCGTTTCCCTCGAGGTCAAGGCGAGCTCCGCGCTCCTCGGCGAGACGTTGACGTCGCGCGGAACGATCGAGATCGGTGCGAAGCAATGGACCAGCGCGCAGGGATTCGACCAGCGCGCGATCGCCACGTTCGAAGCAACGAACGGCAAAGACAGCCCCGAGCTGCGGCTGCCGCTGATCGGGCTCGCGCAGGCGGCGATCGGCCTTGGCAAACCGGCCGAGGCGCGACCCCTGCTCGTACGCGCGATCCAGATCGGAGAGAAATCGCAGCTCGGTGCGTCAGACCTGGCACCCACGCGGGCCTTACTGGCCGGCTTGAAGCCCTGAGCTCGTCGTCTCAGATGTCGCGATACGTGAAGCTGAGGATCGGAAGGCCGAGCACGAGCCCGTTCGTGTCGCCGAGACCCACCGGCCGCATGAAGCCGACGTCGACGCCGATCATTCCCGATGTGAATCGGAGCCCGTACCACGCGAGCGCGCCATTGGCGGTGTCGTTGACCTTGCCGGCGATGAAAGCGCTATCCAGCTCGCCGACGAACTTGACGTGCCGGCCGAGGCGCGCGGCGAACGAGCCGGCGACCACGAAGGGGACCGCCGTTTGGTTCGAATCGGCAAACCCGGCGGCGAGGAAGCCGGAGATCGTCGAGTTGCATCCATCGTCGATACACAGCGTGAGCGCGCCGCCGAGATCCGCCGCGGTGAACGATTGGTTCACCGAGCCCGAGGTGTCCCGCCAGTAGGTCACAGCGCCTTGGATCGCACCGCGGAGATTGCCGACCTTCAAGACCTGATACTTCGCGCTGGCGAGGCCCCAGAACGGGACGTCATTCGTGATCGGCACGAGCGTCGTGAGGCTGATCGACAATTGATCGCTCACCGCGTAGCCGCCGGAGATCAAGAACAGCTCGAAGTCGGAGAACGACCAGGTCCCGGCCGGATCGGTGAGTGCGGTCGGCATCAGCCAGCCACGTCCCGAGTTCGCATCGTCGACCACGCCCTTGTCGACATTCGACGTCGTCGCAACTTCCGGCGGCGCCCCGACCGGCGGCGGTCCAGGCACGAGGACGATCGCCGGCGGCGTCGCGGTCGGTGCCGGCGGACCTGGTGGTCCGTCTGGCGGAGGCGGCTCTCCACCCGGTTGCGCATGCGCGACCGACGCGCCGAAAATCACAGAAGTCACCACCACCATGGTCCGCTTGAGCATTCTGCGAATTTATCGCGTTCCGGCCCGTGGATGGCACGGTCTAGTCTGCAGATTTTGGCAACCGCTGGCCAGATGTGCGGTCGATCGCTACGACAGCTCGAGCGAGGCCGCGAGATCGTAGTCGCTGGCCTGAGTGACGCGCGCCTTGACGATCGTGCCCGGCGTCGCCTGACCATCCGAGAGGAACGTCACGCCGTCGATGCCCGGGGCCTGGCCGTACCACCGACCCTCGAGCAGGTGCTCGGACTCCGTCGACACGCCTTCGACGAGCACATCGAGCTGCTTGCCTACCATCGCCTCGTGACGCGCGCGGCTGATCTTGCGCTGGATCTCCATCAGCTTCTGCTGGCGCTCGGCCGAGACATCGGGATCGACGCGGTTCGGGAGCATCGCCGAAACGGTGCCCGGCTCGATCGAGTACGTGAACGCGCCGGCGCGATCGAACTGCGACTCTTCGACGAACGCGCACAGCTCGTCGAACTCGGCATCGGTCTCGCCGGGATGACCGACGATGAACGTCGTGCGCAGCACCGCGCCGTCGATCCGCGATCGGAGATTCTTCACGAGCTCGCGCGTCACGCGGCTCGAATGGCCGCGGCGCATCCGCTTGAGCATCGGATCACTGATGTGCTGGAGCGGGACGTCGATGTACTTGACGACCTTCGGCTCGCTCGCGATCGCATCGATCAACTCGTCGTCGAATGCGCTCGGGAACGTGTAGTGAAGGCGGATCCAGTCGACCTCGACCTTGCCGAGCGCTCGCAGCAGTTGCGCGAGCGTCCCGCGGCTCGCCGGATCGCTGCCCTGATCCCAGCCGTAGCGGGTCAGGTCTTGCGCGATCAGGTTGATCTCGCGAACTCCTTCGCGGCCGAGCTGCTGCGCTTCGGCGACGATGTCGGAGATCTCGCGGCTGCGCTGCGGGCCACGCAGCTTCGGGATGATGCAGAACGAGCACGGCCGATCGCAGCCCTCCGCGATCTTGACGTACGCCGTGTGCTTCGCGCCGATCCGCACGCGCGGCGCATCGTGGTCGTAGATGTACGCCGGCTTCTCGGTGACCTGGACGACGGGCAGCTTACGCTTTGACTTCGACGGCCCGAGGATCTTCGCGATCGACTGGAAGTCCGAGGATCCGAGGATGTGATCGATCTCGGGAATGTCCTTGACGAGCTCGTCCGAGTAGCGCTGGGCGAGACAGCCGGTGACGACCAGCTTCCGCGCCCCGCCCTTCTTGTGCTCGGCCATCTCGAGGATCGTGTCGACGCTCTCCTCTTTCGCCGCATCGATGAACGCGCACGTGTTGACGACGATCACGTCGGCGCCATCGGGCGAATCGACCAGCGAGTGTCCCGCCGCTTCGACCTGCCCCAGCATCAGCTCGGTGTCGACCTGATTCTTCGGACAACCGAGCGAGACGAAGTAGATACGTTGTGAAGCGGAGGCCACGAGGTCGCGCAGTCTGGTCCGGCGCCCGGACCCTGTCAACGAGGATCGGCGAACGCGCCGTTGGGGTCAGTTCCCCGGCGAATTCGGGCGATTGCGGCGCATCGCGGTGGCAGATCCCAGATCAACCGCCAAGTCGCCGAGGCGCCAAGGTCAGAGCGAGAGCGCTTGGGGCAACCGAGTTTGTTTCTGACACGACGACGTAGGACCGCTTGCCAGTTCCGCGGCGAATCCGGGCGATTGCCGCGCGTCGCGGGTGACAGATCCCAGATCAACCGCCAAGTCGCCGAGGCGCCAAGGTCAGAGAGCGCTTGGGGCAACCGAGTTTGTTTCCGACGGCGCGCTTTGCGGGGTCCGGCAGTCCTCGATCAAAAATGCTCTTCCGCCGATCTTGGCGCCTCGGCGACTTGGCGGTTCGTCCGATCCGCCGTCACGCAATGCCAACGCGCCAAGGTCGAGTGCCAACCGCGCGAGGCGCTACTCGTGCGCCGACCACGCGATGGGCCCGGCGAGCAGGAGGATCGCCTCGGCGACCTGCACCTGCCCCGTATCTTTCTCGGTGGCGAGCGCGGCGACCAGCGGCCGCAACAGCGCCGACGCATCGAGGTCCGCATCGAGCTTGCGGAGCGAGCGCGCGGCATTGACGCGGAGCGAAGGAATCTCGAGCTGCTTGACGAGCAGCGGGTGCGCCGATCGATCGTGAAGCACCGCGAGGGCCCCCGCGGCGAAGGCGTTGAACCGCGCGTCTTCGAGCAGCTTGTGCAGCGCCGGCGCGACATCCTTGCGACCGGCGAGCCCGAGCGCGATCGCGGCGCGCGCCTGATCGTCCTGCGATGACTTCGGATCCTTCAGCACCTTGTCGAGCTCGGCGATCGCGCGAGGCTCGGCGAGATACGCGAGCTGTTCGGCCGCGCCGAGGCGGAGCTGACTGACGTCGAGATACTCGACGAGCACCGGCACCGCGCGCGGATCACCGAGCAGCGCGAGCCTGCGCGCCGCTTCCGCACGAACATCGCGTCGAGCGGCGCCGAGGAAGCCGACCAGCCCGTCACTGCCGCGCTTGTCGCCGGCCCGTGCGAGCGCATACGCGAGCTCGATCCGCGGAACGTCGCTGGTCTCTTTCGTGAGGGCCGCGGCGAGCACCGAGATCGCTTCCGGATCGCCGGTGCGCGACAGGGCCGCAGCAGCCACCCGCTGAACGCGTGGCGCGTTCGAGCGCAGCTGCGTGCGCAGCGCTTCGCGCGCATGATCGACGGTGACGCTCGGTGAATCGACCGCGGCATCGGGAGGCGCTACTTCGACGATCGTCGGCGTCGGCGGCGGTGTGACGACGACCGCTTTGCTCTTGCGCCCGAGCATGTCGTCGAGAAAGCCCATGTAATACGCGGCCGCGCCGGCGCCCGCGACGAGCAGCAACAGCACCAGGAAGATCAACAGGCCGCGGCCGCGACGCGGTTCGTCGTCAAACCCGATGTAGTCGTCGGTCATCCCGGTCTCGGCGATCTGGATCGCACCGTCGGTCTCGGCACGTCCCGACCGCACGCTCGCCTTGGTCGAGCCGGTTCGCGTATCCGCGGCGCTCGTGACGACGCCGGACGCGGGCTCGTGCACGATCTCGATCACCGGACCGCTCTCGAGGGACCCGGTGCCCGTCGGAATGCCGGTCGCGGGCGTCCGCTTGCTCGCGGGGACGCCCTTCGCCGGGGTCTGCTTCGCCGCGGCCTTCGCATCGGCCGGCTTGGCCGCAGCCGCCGGCATCTCGACCTTCTGGGTCGGCTTGGTGTCCGACACGCTCGCGCATTCTTGGCTGCAATACGCGATCACCTTGCCATCACGGACGCGGGCGGCTCGCGATCGCAGTGGATCGACAGGCTTCTGGCAGATAGGGCAAGGACTCATGATGGTGATCAGGGAAGTGCGAGCACGGCAGTCTCGCCGAACTGCGCGATCTGTTCGTCGATGTAGCCGACGAGATGATCGCGCCGCGCGAGAATCGCACGGATCTCCCCCGGTGTGAGCAAAGGCGCCAGCTCACCGGCATCCTCACCGGTGTCGAGCGCCCGTTTTACGGACTCGTAGGTCAGACCTCGCAAGTGCTCGACCAACCCGCGTGGAAATACCTGCATGCGATGGAGCGGGAACAAGTTGCCCTCGTGTCCGAACGTGAACAGCGAGAACGACAGGGTGTTGTCCATGACGTAGAGCGTCTTGAGATCCGGCGACGCTTTCGTGTTGTAGCCGGTCCACCGATCTGCGTTGTCGATCACCACGTCGTAGAGGACGCAGCTCGCGAGCTGTTGGACCAGCGGCCGCAGCTCCTCGGGGATCGTCGCACCGACCTGCAAGTACGAGGTCCACAGCGCGATGCCTTCGAGCTCGTCGACGCGCAGCATGCCGGTGCTTCCGAGCAGCTTGGCATCGCGAATCTCGGGAATCCACCACTGCAGCTCGCCGCGGACGGTCCCGCCGTGCGCGATCATCTCGTCGAGCATGCGGCCGGTCGTGTATTTTCGCGATTCAGGATCGGTCGCCGCGATCAGCTCGTCCATCGTGAACCGCACGGACTTCGCGGGCGCGACGTGGCCGATCCCGAGCAGCCGATCGATCCGATACGCCGCGATCTCCTTCCGTGGTTCCGACTGCGGATGGTTTTGTTCCGGCTTGAACGCGGCGCGCGCACCGGATGCAAAATCGAGCCGCAACGACAGCGAGGTCCCGCCGTGGTTGAGCTTGACGCGGGTCACCGGCGTTGCGCCGAGCGGCGCGAGCAGGACCTCGTCTGGTGCATCGAAGATCGTCGACCACTTGGGCGCCGGCATCTCGACGCGCAGCTTCGCGGCGGGAATCCGCACGAGCGCGTTCGGCAGCGGAGCGGAAGGCGCCGCGGACGCCTCGTGGGACACGAAGTAATCCCCTGCGAGATCGACTGCCCGGCCGACACCGAGCCACACGCCGCCGAACGTCCCGGCTGCCATGGCGAGCTCGAGCGCGATGCAGGTCCCTAATCGCACGAGCCGCTAAAATATCACGTGCTTGAATTCGCTCGCAAAATCCGGCGCGGTCACGGAGCGCTCTCGCCCTCGATGACGTAGTTCGCCTTGCGATGGCGAGCCGTCGGAATGTGCTTCTCCCAGCAGGAGATCGAGCAAAACCTCAGCTTCATGCGTCCCGTGTTGCAGGAAGCGACCGTACAGCGAATCGCCGAAGTCCCCGGTGGGATCAGCTTGCGGCACGTGGCGCACACAAGGCTGGCCATGCACCCTGGTTAGCAGAGCCGCGCTTCAATATCCACTTCCGGATCTGTACGTAAAAGTGCACCCGCCTGGGTGCTCACGGGTGCGGGGGCGACAACTCCGTGAGGTGCTTCTCGAGCTCGGCGGCGTTCCCGCGCGCGACCAACCTGACGATCCCGGTGCCATCGATGAGCACCGTGTGCGGAATCGTCGACACGCCGTAGCGCTCGCTCGTCAGGTTGTCGTCGGCGACGAGCGTCATCGCGTACTGCTTCTCGTCGAATAGCGCGCGCGCCGCCGCGGGATCGTCGAGGTTGACCGCGAGCACGACGACATCGCGATGACTGCGCGCGAGCGCATCGAGCCGTGGCATCGCCGCGAGACACGGCCCGCACCAAGTCGCCCAGAAGTCGAGGATCGTGATCTTGCCCGGCGCGAGCGCGATCTTCGGCCCGAGCTCGCCGCGCGGACCGATCGCCGGCAACGCGAACATCGGCGCCGGCGAGCCCTTGGTCATCGGCCGTACCAGCTCGACGTGACGCGCGACGGACATCAGCTGGATCGCCGCCCCGACGACCGCGAGCAGCACGACCGCAACCCCGGCTCGCCGCGCCCGTCGAACGGTCGCCTCCGGGGGCGACATCCCGTGGCCTCCGGCACGCCGCGCCTCCGGCATCGCGAACGCGATCAGCGTCCCCGTCCAGGCATACGCGATCCCCGAGATCATCCACATCACGACAACGGGGACCTCGAACGCGAACGACTCGACCGCCGTCGTCGCGAGAAGATCAACATAGACGAGCGGCAGCGCGGCGACACACGCGAGGTCGAACGCGCGCCCGAGATCGCGGCGCTTTCCCGCGAACGACCACAGCAGCACCGCGCCGATCACGAGAAATCCGAGATCGACCGTCAACGTTCGTGTCAGCACGTTGACGAACGCGCGTGCACCGAGCGCTCCTTCGACCGCCGCGCCGAGCCACACGGCCGCGATCACCGCGCGTAGCCGCGTCGCGACCAGCAGCACGACGATCGCCAGCAGCAGATCGGAACCCGAGCGGCCGGCGTTTTGACGATCGCCCGCGATCGACAGCGCCCACCGCGGATGCACGATCGCCAGGCCGATCCGCTGAAGCCACGAGAGCTCGCCCTTGGCGTCGCCCGCCACTACTTGCCGGATCCGCCGCGACGCTGCATCAGCATCCGGCGCGCGATCGCGACCAGCGCCGACGACACGCCCTTGGACTTGGTCAGGTTGACCAGATCCTTCTCGCGAAACGCCTGCATCATCTGAGTCGCGGCTGGCAGCGGCGTCTTCGGATTCCGGCACAGCGCTACCTTGACACCATATGTCTTGGTCCACTCGCGCTTACCGGCGATGTACTGGATGATTTCTTTCGGGAGATTGCGATTGCTCGCGTAGTTCTTGGCCTCGAACTCGGTAACCGCCGGAGATTTGATCGCCGACATCGAGACCATCCTGATCGGATCGCGGATCAGCTCGGCGCGCTCGAACGCGGTCCCGAGCGTGGCGAGCCGGATCTTTGCGGGAATCGACAGCTTATCGATCGTGACCTTCGCGGTCGCCTTCGGATCCTCCGGCTGTTCCTCGTTCTCCGGGGCCGCGTCGACGTCGCCTGTGGTCAGGATCGTGTCGTCGCGATTCGCAGCGGCGGCCGCGGCCGCGAACGCCTGGTCGACCTCGGGACTGGCGACCACGGGGCCACCCTTCAGGGCTTCTGCGATCTCGTCCCACGCGGCGAGCCCGGGGACACGGACGTTGTTGCGCACCGCGAGCTCGACGACGCGATCGACGGTCGACATCCGCGCCTGCTTGTTCAGGTACATCGCCGAGATGATCTCGGGATGTCGCAGCAGCCGCTGCTCGTTGTTCGCGATCAGATCGACCTCGCGAGCACCGACGCGCGCGACGATCGTCGCCATCGTTGCATCCGACGTCGCCGAGTTCGAGATCAGCGCATCGAGCGCGGCGGGCTTGTTCGCGATCAGTTGTGCGAACAGATCGAGGACGCGCGGATCGATCTTCGGATCGGAGAGCGTGCCCGCCAGCAGCTTCTCCGGTAGACCCGCGGCCGTCGTCCGCGCCGACTGCGCGATCCCGGACTCGGCGTCGATCGCGAGTTGATAAAGGACGGCGAGTTGTTCGGCAGGTGGCAGCGGCAACAGGCCACGTGCCGCCATCATCCGCGACGGCCCCGCGCCGAGCGCTTTCTGTGCCGCCGGTGAGAGCTGGACGACCTCGAGCGGCGTGTGCTCCATCATGGGCCGGAGCCTCCTGCATTGCGGTGATAGAGGATGCGCAGGCCCTTGAGGGTCAACAGCTCGTCGGTCGCCTCGATCGTTTTGGTCTCGGTCGCGATCAGCGGCGCGAGCCCACCGGTCGCGATACAGCGCGCGGGAAATTCGACCTCGGCGCGGATCCGCTCGACGAGCGCGTCGACCATGCCCGCGTAGCCGTAGACGAGCCCTGCCTGCATCGAAGCGATCGTGTTGCGCGCGACGACCTTGCCGGGCCTGGCGAGCTCGACGCGCGGCAGCTTCGCCGCGTGCTCGTAGAGCGCCTCCGAGCTGATCTGGATCCCGGGGGCGATCACGCCGCCGAGATACTCGCCCTTGGGGTTCACGACGTCCCACGTCGTCGCGGTGCCGAAATCGACGACGATGCATCCCGACTTGAGCTCGTCGTACGCGGCGACCGCGTTGACGATCCGATCGGCGCCGACCTCGCGCGGATTCTCGTAGAGGATCGGCATGCCGGTCTTGATGCCCGGTCCCACGACGAGCGCGGGGCCACCGCAATGCCGCTTGAAGAATTGCTGGAGGCCGAACACCGTCGGCGGCACGACCGACGAGATGATGCCGGCGTCGATCATCCGCCACGGCACGCCTTCGAGATCGAGCAGCGTCTTCAGCAACACCGCGTACTCGTCGGAGGTCCGGGCCGCGACGGTTTGAATCCGCCAGTGTGCCGCGAGCTCGCCATCGCGGAACACCCCGAGCACGGTGTTCGTGTTACCCACGTCGACGGCGAGCAACGTCGTCATTGTTCCTACCCCATGGTAGCTCGGGGCGCCCGGCCGTAGTAGGCTCGCTCTCACCTATGCGGGGACCTTGGAAGACCATTTGCCTTTCGTTCATTGTTGCTCTGGCTGCGGGATGCGGAGGTCCGTCGGACTCGCCTCCAGGGCCGCTCGGCAACCACTTCGACGACATGTACATCGCCGCCATTCCGCTGGACGCCAAGAAGGCAATGTTCGACTCCCAGCAGCAATGGTCGATCGCCAAGTCGGAGAATGCGAAAGCCGACTTCGACTACAACGAGGCGACCACGCAGCTCGGCGTCGCGCAGAACGAGCTCAAGTCGACGCACCTGTCCGTCGACTCGGCGGTCTCGCAAAAGAAGAGCGCGGATAACTCCGCGGACCAGAACCGGATCAACCAGGCGGTCAAGGACCTCCACACCGCCGAGGATCAGCAGAAAGCCGCGACCGCTCGCGTGAAGTACCTCGAAACCTACCGCAACTACCTCAAGCGCTATCAGCGCTATGCGCAAGAGAACATGTACTTCCAGGAAGCGAAGTACGAGGACGAGAAAGCAAAGATCGCCAAGGCGAACAGCATCGCGCCGAAGGGCGTCAGCTACGAGGCGTTCCCGAAGCAGATCCAAGAGCGCCAGTCGCGCACGCAGTCTTCGAAGGAAAAGGCCGAGGCCGACAAGGTCAATGCCGTCAACGCGCGCACCGCGTGGTTGCAGATCCAGGATCAGGCAGACAAAGAGAGCGGACGCCCGACGAACCTGTGGGATCCGATGGCGCCGAAGGCGACACCGGCGACCGCGAGTGGCACCGGCAGCGCCCCCGCCGCGAATCCGTAAGGAGTGCCGGCAGGCGACTCGAGATGACAACGACGGAGCCGGAGACGGATCGAGCCGGCGGCCGCGAGGTCGAAGGCGCGCGGATCCTCGTCGTCGATGACGAGCGTGTCATTCGCGAGATCCTCGCCGAGTTCCTCGCGCTCGAGGGGTTCTCGGTTCATACGGTCGAGGACGGCGAGAAGGCGCTC